>JAFUWR010000366.1 GCA_017471125.1 Clostridia bacterium
ACAAAAAAGAACTGCACCGCAACCCTGACACACATTGTATCAAAATTGCCGTGCAGTTATGGCGTACCCGGCGGGATTCGAACCCACGGTCTTCAGAGTCGGAGTCTGACGCGATATCCAGCTTCGCTACGGGCACATACAACATTGATATTATACCCCGCGCGGGGCAAAATGGCAAGCCCCCAAACGATAAAAAGCGCGTAAAGTTTGGAAACGTTTGAAAATAGGCGTAATCGTAAAAAAGCGCTTGCGAATTAACACGCGGTCTGCTACAATAATGAAGAATATCATAATGGGGGTTCTATAATGAAGGGACACATCATCGCGCTGGACGCCATGGGCGGCGACAACGCGCCGGAGGCCATCGTCGCGGGCGGCATCCGGGCGCTCAGGCAGTATCCCGATATATCGCTGCTGATCGCGGGGCCGGAGGACCGGCTGACCGCGCTGCTGTCGGGCGCGGAGGACGTGCGCGGCCGCGTGGAGCTCCTGCCTGCGGAGGACGTCATCACCATGGAGGAGCCGCCGATGCTGGCGGTGCGCCGAAAGGTGAAGTCGTCCCTGGTGCAGGCCATGATCGCCGTGCGCGAGGGCCGTGCCGGGGCCGTGGTGTCCGCGGGCTCCACGGGCGCGGTGCTGGCCGGCGGCATGCTGCGCATCGGGCGCATCCAGGGCATCGAGCGCCCGGCGCTGGCCCCGGTGCTGCCGGGGTTGAAGAAGCAATTTTTGCTGATCGACTGCGGCGCCAACGTGGACTGCCAGCCCAAGTATCTCCAGCAGTTCGGCCTCATGGGCGCGGTGTACATGCGGGAGGTGGCGGGCGTCCAGGACCCCGCCGTGGGCCTGGTGAACATCGGCGCGGAGGAGGAGAAGGGCAACAAGCTCACCAAGGAGGCCTATCAGCTGATGAAGGCCCAGACCAGCTACCGCTTCGCCGGCAACTGCGAGGCCCGGGACATCCCCTCCGGCGATTTCGACGTGGTGGTCACCGACGGCTTCGCGGGCAACGTCATCCTCAAGTACACCGAGGGCCTGGTGGGCACGGTGATGGGCATGCTCAAGCGGCGGATGCTGGAGACCAAACGCACCAAGCTGGGCGCGGCGCTGGCGAAGCCCGCCTTCAGCGCCCTCAAGAAGGACATGGACTACAACACCGTGGGCGGCGCGCCGCTGCTGGGCGTGCAGGGCGCGGTGGTCAAGGCCCACGGAAGCTCCGGCGAGGTCGCCATCATGAACGCCATCCGGCAGGCGAAGATCATGCTGGACGGCGACGTGGTGGGCAAGATCTCCGCGGGGCTTGCGGGACTCAAGGACGAATAAGAAAAGGAGTGTTTGAGACATGGATCGCAGCGCGATATTCGACAAGGTGAAGGAATACATACTGATGCAGCTCCCGGTGGACGCGAGCAAGGTCACCGAGGACGCCCGCATGATCGAGGACCTGGGCGCGGACAGCGCGAACCTGATGATGCTCATCATGGACCTGGAGACCGAGTTCGACACCCAGGTGGAGGACGAGGCGCTGGGCACCATCAAGACCGTGGGCGACATCGTGGATTACATCTCGAGCCGCCTGTGAGGAGCATGCCGTGAATACGCTTTGCAAAAAGCTGGGCTATGCGTTCAAGGACCCGACGCTTCTGGAGACGGCGCTGACGCATCCCTCCTTCGGGGGGGATCATCACGTGCCCCACTACCAGCGGCTGGAGTTCCTGGGCGACGCGGTGCTGGAGCTGGCCATCAGCCGGTACCTGTACTTCGAGTTTCCGGAGATAGACGAGGGCAAGCTGACGCGCATACGCGCCGGGCTGGTGCGGGAGGAGACCCTCTGCCGCGCCGCCCAGCGGCTGGAGCTGGGCCGGTACATCCGGCTGTCCGTGGGCGAGGATCGCTCCGGCGGCCGGGAGAAGCCGTCCATACTCTGCGACGTGATGGAGGCGGTGCTTGCCGCCGTGTATCTCGACGGGGGCTTCGAGGCGGCGGTGGAGGTCATCAAGCTGGCCCTGGCCGAGGACCTGCATCCCCGGATGCTGGAGGACCACCTGGACGCCAAGTCCCGGCTCCAGGAGATATTGCAGCGCACCGGCGACATGCCCCGCTACGAGTTCATCTCCATGGAGGGCCCGCCCCACGCGCCCCAGTTCCGCTATCGGGCGGTGGCCGGGGACCGGGCCCTGGGCGAGGGCGCGGGCACCAGCAAGCAGCACGCCCAGCAGGCCGCGGCCCGGGACGCGCTGCGCAGGCTCGGGAACCGATAGCATTGAGATGTACAGTCAGGGAGTTACCGTAAATTGCGATTGAAGAAACTGGTGCTCCACGGGTTCAAGTCCTTCGCGGACCACGTGGAGATCACATTTGAAAACGGCATCACCGGCGTGGTGGGTCCCAACGGCTGCGGCAAGTCGAACATATCCGACGCCGTGCGCTGGGTGCTGGGCGAGCAGAGCGCCAAGTCCCTGCGCGGCTCGAAGATGGAGGACGTCATCTTCAACGGCACCGAGCAGCGCCGCAGGCTCTCCTACTGCGAGGTGACGCTGGTCTTTGAAAACGAGGACCACGCCCTGCCCATCGACTTCGCGGAGGTGTCGGTCACCCGGCGGGTGTACCGTTCCGGCGAGGGCGAGTACAAGATCAACGGGGCCAACTGCCGCCTGAAGGACATCGTGGACCTGTTCCGCGACACCGGCATCGGCAAGGACGGCTATTCGCTGATCGGCCAGGGCCGCATCGACGAGATCCTGTCCGCCAAGTCCGAGGACCGCAGGCAGGTGTTCGAGGAGGCTGCGGGCATCGTCAAGTACAAGGCCCGCAAGCTGGACGCCGAAAAGCGCATCGCCCACACCCAGGACAACCTGTACAGGGTCGAGGACATACTCTCCGGCCTCGAGGAGCGGGTGGAGCCGCTACGCAAGCAGTCCGAGGCGGCGCGGGAATACCTGCAATTGCGCGACGAACTGAAGATATTGGAGCTCAACGTGTTCCTCGTCCGCACCGAACGCTACGAGGCCCGGATCAAGGAATTGAAGGCGTCCGTGGAGGCGCTGGGCGAGAGCATATTGCAGGCGAACCAGGCGCTGGATCAGCAGAGCGCGGAGCGCGACCAGGCCCAGGCCAAGCTGGACGCCTACGAGCTCGAGGCCAGCGAGAAGCGCGAGGTCGTGCAGCGCCTCATCCGAGAGGTGGAGGCCGGCGAGGGCGCGGTGCAGGTCATGCGGGAGCGCATCGCCGCGGGCGAGAAGGAGCGCGAACGGCTGAATACCCAGCGGGCCGCCGCCGCCGAGGGCGGCGAGGGCATCCGCCGGCAGATCGGCCAGATGACGAAGAACATCACGCTTGAGACGCAGATCATCGAGACTGCGTCGGCTTCGCTTGCCGAAAAGGAGGCGGAGCTGGCGGCGTCCGAGGCGTCCCTGGCCGACATGGAGGCCAAGTCCGAGCAGGCCAAGCAGCAGATCATACAGGCCATGAACCGGCTGGGCGACGTGAAGTCCCAGCGGGCGCGTTTGAGCGCCATGCAGACGGCGCTGCAAAACCAGTTGGGCGGCATGGAGGCCGACCGGGACCGGGAGCAGACCGGCGTGGACGCGCTGGGCGAGCACGTGCAGTCTGCCCGGGACCTGCTGGACAGCGAGCGCGACCGCAAGGCTGAGTTGGACAAGCAGGTGTCCGACATGCAGGCCCGGGTGCAGGCGCTGGGCGACCAGTCCCAGCAGCTCCAGCAGCGGGTGACGCGGCTCCAGACCGAGCGGCAGCAGCGGGATTCCCGCCTGAAGCTCCTGAAGGAGATGCAGCGGGACTACGAGGGCTACAACAACTCCGTCAAGCAGGTCTTGATGCAGGCGCGGCGCATGCAGAACGGCTCTGGGGTCCACGGGGTCGTGGCCGACCTCATCCACGTCCCGGCGCGGCTCGAAAAGGCGCTGGACATGGTGCTGGGCGGGGCGCTTCAAAACATCGTGGTGGACCGGGACGAGGACGCCAAGCGGATGATCGAATACCTTCGGCAGAACCGCTTCGGCCGGGCCACGTTCCTGCCCATCTCCTCCGTCCGGGGCCGCACGCTGAGCGCCCAGGAGCGCGGCGTGCTGGCCATGCCGGGGTGCGTGGGGCTGGCCTCGGAGCTGATCGAGTTCGACCCCAGGTACCAGGGGGTCATCGACAACCTGCTTGGCCGCACGGTGGTGGCCGAGGACCTGACCGCCGGCATCGCCATCCAGCGGGCGGGGCGGTACCAGTTCAGGCTGGTGACGCTGGAGGGCGACGTGATGCACTCCGGCGGCTCCATGACCGGCGGCAGCATCCAGAGCCGCATGACCTCGCTGCTGTCCCGTTCCCGCGAGATCGAGGAGACCGAGGCGGCGCTCAAGAAGATCGACGAGGCCTTCGCCGCGGCGCGGGAGAAGTACGCGAACATCGAGGACGAGCGCACCGATTTGAAGCGCGAGCGCGGCGAGATCTACGACGAGCTGCACCGGCAGGAGGTGGCCGTGGCGCGGGCCGAGGCCCAGCTGAACGCGGCCCTGGAGGAGCAGGACAGCAACAACAGGCGCGTTCAACGCATGGAGGACGAGCGCGCCCGCCTGAGCGCCCAGTTGGAGGACGTGACCCGCTCCCTGAACGCGCTGGATCAGCAGCAGCAGTCCGCGGAGAGCTCCACCGAGGACAAGCAGGCCGAGGTCAAGCGCCTGTCGGACGAGCTGTTCCACCTCCGCGCGTCCACCGAGGCCCTGCGGGACGCGGTGGGGGAGGAGCGCATACAGCTCGCCTCCCGCAAGAAGGGCCTGGAGGCCGACACCGCCAACCGCGATCGGCTCACCGCCCAGGTGGAGGACACCGAGGCGCTGCTTCGCGATTCCGAGGCGGCGCTGGCCGAGTGCCTGAAGGAATTGGAGCAAAACGCCGTATTGCTCGAGAAGGACATCGCGGCATTGACGGAGAACAAGGCGTCCCTGGACGCGGCCCGGCGGGACTTCGAGGCCGCGGACGGGCGGCGCACGGGCGTCCAGAAGAAATTGCAGGAGCTGGGCGAGCGCATCGACGCCCTGCGCACGGACCTGGACGACTTCTCCGACCGGCACCACCGCAGCGAGCTGCAACTGGCCCGGGTGGAGGCCGAGTTCAAGCAGATCCAGGACCGCATCTGGGAGGACTACGAGCTGACCTACGCGGGCGCGGAGCCGTTCCGCACGGCGGACTTCAAGCTCACCGAGTCGGAGAAGCGCATCGCGGCCATCCGCCAGCGCATCAGCGCCATGGGCACGGTGAACGTGGCGGCGGTGGACGAGTACCGCCAGACCGTGGAGCGCGTGCAGGAGATGACCGCCCAGCGGGACGACCTGCTGAAAGCCCAGGCCGACCTGGAGGGCATCGTGGCGGAGCTGGAGAGCCGCATGGAGAAGCAGTTCAAGGCCCAGTTCAAGCTGATGAACGACAACTTCCAGCGCACCTTCGTGAAGCTGTTCGGCGGCGGCAAGGCCGAGCTCCGGCTGAGCGACCCGGACGACGCGCTGAACTGCGGCATCGACATCGTGGCCCAGCCGCCGGGGAAGAAGCTGCAAATGCTGTCGCTGCTGTCGGGCGGCGAGCGCGCGCTGACGGCCATCGCCATACTGTTCGCCATACTCGATCTCAAGCCCACGCCGTTCTGCATCCTCGACGAGATCGAGGCCGCGCTGGACGACGCCAACATCGACACCTACGCCGACTACCTCAAGGCCTACTCCGAGAACACCCAGTTCATCGTCATCACCCACCGCAAGGGCACCATGGAGCGCTGCGACGCGCTCTACGGCGTGGTGATGGAGGAGAAGGGCGTGTCGAAGACGGTGTCAGTCAAGCTGAACGAAGCGGTCTGAAACAATGGGAAATGCCAAATGGGAAATGGGAAATGGCAATAGCCGCTGTCGCGCAGTCGTAGGGGCGCCGTTGCGGCGCCCGCCGGTAACTCAATTTCCCATTTCCCATTTCCAATTTGAAATTCAAACCGGGAGGTTTTGTATATGGGTCTGTTTGACAAGATCAAGAGCGGTTTGCGAAAGACGCGGGAAGTGTTTTCCGGCCGCATGGACGAGCTGGTGGAGAACTACAAGGAGCTGGACGACGACTTTTACGAGGACCTGACCGACATCCTCATCATGGCGGACGTGGGCGTGGCGACCTCGGAGCTGGCGGTGGGCCGGTTGAAGGAGAAGTGCCAGCAGGAGAAGATCGGGGACCCGGAGAAGGCCCGCGAGGCGTTGAAGGGCATCCTGGCGGACATCCTGTGGGCGGAGCCGATGAAGCTGACCAGCCCGATGGTGCTTCTCATCATCGGCGTCAACGGCGTGGGCAAGACCACGTCCATCGGCAAGCTGGCCTCGCGCTTGAAGGTCATGGGCCGGCGCGTCATCATCTGCGCGGGCGACACCTTCCGCGCCGCCGCCGCCGAGCAGTTGACCGTCTGGGCCGAGCGCGCAGACGTGCCCATCATCAAGCACAAGGAGGGCGCGGACCCCGCCGCGGTGGTGTACGACGGCATCCAGGCCGCCAAGGGCCGCTTCGCGGACGTGCTGCTGGTGGACACCGCGGGCCGACTCCACAACAAGGCCCACCTGATGGAGGAGCTCAAAAAGATCAGCCGCGTGGCGGAGCGCGAGTGGCCCGAGGCCGCGCTGTCGGCGCTGCTGGTCATCGACGCCACCACCGGCCAGAACGGGCTGATGCAGGCGAAGGTGTTCAGCGAGGTGGCGAACCTCGAGGGCATCATACTGACCAAGCTGGACGGCACCGCCAAGGGCGGCATCGCCATCGCCATCCGCAACGAGCTGGGCCTGCCCGTGCGCTACATCGGCCTGGGCGAGCAGTTGGATGACATGCAGCCCTTCGACGCCAAGGAATTCGTCAACGCGCTGTTTTGAGGATGAGGTGTTTCCATGAATGACGACGCCCTGCGCTTCGCGATCGACAGCTTTGGCTTCACCGGCAGGCTCACCGCCTGCGAGGAGATCACCACCGGCCACATCAACGAGACGTACCGCCTCACCTTTTTACAGCCCGAGGGGGAGCGCCGCTACCTGCTGCAACACATCAACACCTACGTGTTCAAGAAGCCCGACGAGGTCATGGAGAACGTGCTGCTGGTGACCAAGCACATCCGGCGGGCGCTGGAGGCCGACGGCGTCGACCCCACCGCCCGGGTGCTCCATGTGGTGCTGACCCGGTCGGGCGAGCCGCTCTGCTGGGACGGCGAGGGCCGCGCCTGGCGGGCCTACGACAACATCGAGCATGCCCACTCCGTGGACGTGGTGGAATCCCCCGAGCAGTTCGAGGGCGTGGGCCGGGCCTTCGGCGGCTTCCAGAGCATGCTGGCCGACTTTCCCATCGAGCGCCTGCACGAGACGATCCCGGACTTCCACGATACGATCAAGCGCCTCGCGGCCTTCGAGCAGTCGGTGGCCGCGGACCCCGTGGGCCGCGCCGCGGGCGTGAAAGCCGAGATCGAGGCCGTCCGCGCCCGCGGAGACGCGATGGGGCAGATCGTGCGGATGATCGGGGCGGGGGATATACCGCTGCGGGTCACCCACAACGATACCAAGTGCAACAACGTCATGGTGGACGACGCGACCGGCCAGCCGCTGTGCGTCATCGACCTGGACACGGTGATGGCGGGGTCGGCGCTGTACGACTACGGCGACGCCATACGCTTCGGCGCCTGCACCGCCGCCGAGGACGAGCCGGACACGTCGAAGGTCGCGCTGGACATGGCCATGTTCGAGGCGTTCACCCGGGGCTTCGTCTCGGAGACCGCCGGGCGGCTGACGCGGACGGAGCTGGAGGCCCTGCCGCTGGGCGCGATGGTCATGACCTACGAGCTGGCGATGCGGTTTTTGAAGGACTACATCGACGGCGATCCCTACTTCCGCACCGAATATCCCGAGCACAACCTCGTCCGGGCCCGGTGCCAGCTTGAGCTGCTCTACGACATGGAGCGCAAGCGCGGGGAGATGGACGCCTGCGTGCGCGGGCTGATCGGCGGCGAGGGATGATGCCCTTCAATGATAGGAAAACAGGCCGTTAATCATAATTTAATATGATTTTACAGCGAAAATTGTGCCGGGGGCTTTTCAACCCGGCGCATTTTTGTTACAATATACGTGTAGTGGCACAGAGAATGAGAGTAGGCCGCTGAACGGACGGGGGGACGACCTCCGTTCGATTCGGCATGCTCTTTTCCCGGTGCTGTTTTTTTGTACGATCACGGCCAAATACCCATGCCTCTGGGCGGGGCGGCGGCGCGTTTCTCAACGACCAGAGACAGGAGGAAGAACGAAATGGACTATCGCATCGAACGGGACTCCATGGGCGAGATGCAGGTGCCGGCCGACCGCTACTGGGCGGCGCAGACCCAGCGCAGCTACCAGAACTTCAAGATCGGCGGCGAGATCATGCCCCGGGAGATCACCCACGCCTTCGGCATCCTCAAGAAGGCCGCGGCCATCGCCAACAACCGCATCAAGCCCGACCGCATGGACGCCAAGAAGCTCCAGGCCATCTCCGCCGCCTGCGACGAGGTCATCGCGGGCAAGCTCAACGACCACTTCCCGCTGGTGGTGTGGCAGACCGGCTCCGGCACCCAGTCCAACATGAACGCCAACGAGGTCATCGCCAACCGCGGCAACGAGATCGCGGGCGAGAAGCTGCTGCATCCCAACGACCACGTGAACATGTCCCAGTCCTCCAACGACACCTTCCCCACGGCCATGCACATCGCCGCGGTGATGGGCATCGAGGACCAGCTCCTGCCCGTGATGGAGATGTTCATCGAGACCCTGAAGCGCTTGGAGAAGGAGAACGAGGGCATCGTCAAGTCCGGCCGCACCCATCTCCAGGACGCCACGCCCATCCGCTTCTCCCAGGAGATCAGCGGCTGGCGCAACATGATCGAGAAGCCCTATGAGATGCTCAAGCTGGCCCTGCCGGGCCTGAAGGAGCTGGCCCTGGGCGGCACCGCCGTGGGCACGGGCCTCAACGCGCCGAAGGGCTTCGACGCCGAGGTCGCCAAGGCCGTCTCCGAGCTGACCGGCAAGCAGTTCGTCACCGCCGCCAACAAGTTCCACGCCCTGACCTCCAAGGACGACCTGGTGTTCGCCCACGGCGCGCTCAAGGCCCTGGCCGCGAACCTGATGAAGATCGCCAACGACGTGCGCTGGCTGGCCTCCGGCCCCCGCTGCGGCCTGGGCGAGATCTTCATCCCCGAGAACGAGCCCGGCAGCTCCATCATGCCCGGCAAGGTGAACCCGACCCAGTGCGAATCCATGACCATGGTGGCCGTGCAGGTCATGGCCAACGACGTGGCCGTGGGCATGGCGGCGAGCCAGGGCAACTTCGAGCTGAACGTGTTCATGCCCGTGCTCATCTACAACTTCCTCCAGTCCGTGCGGCTGCTCTCCGACGGCATGCGCTCCTTCCACGACAACTGCGTCTCCGGCATCACCGCCAATCGGGAGAAGATGCACCACAACCTGTACAACAGCCTGATGCTGGTCACGGCGCTCAACCCCTATATCGGCTATGACAACGCCGCCAAGACCGCCAAGCTGGCCCACAA
>JAFUWR010000367.1 GCA_017471125.1 Clostridia bacterium
CTTTCTTCCACCATTCACGGCGTTTAACTCTTCGAATCTGACTGTTCCTCTCCCCTCGACGCTCCCCGCTTCCGCGGCTCGTCGCATCTCGGCTCGAGTCCTTTTTTCTCTCTTCTCTGTATCGTTTTCAAGGTTCGCGGTCGCTTCGAGCCCGCAGGCCCTCAGCTCCCTTCAGCACCATCAGTGAGTGTCTCTCGCTGACAGCTTGATTAGTATACCAAATGCCCCACCGTTTGTCAACCCATTTTTTGGGATTATACAAACTCCTAACCAAACTCCATTTTATTGTGTCACAATCCCGCAAAAAGTCCGAATATTGGGTTTTGAAACGCGAAAAACGTCCGGGATTATTGGGTTTTCCCTATGCTTCCGCTTCCAGCACCGCCTGGAGCTGCCGCTTGAGGACAGGGATGTCCTCGGTCAGCGTCTGCCACATCAGTGCCGGCTCGGCCCGGTCGTAGTTGTGAGCGAACACGTTCCGCATGGCGCGGATGAGCCGCCACGGCACCTGCACGGTCTCCGCCATCGCCTCCTCGGAGAGCCGGTTCACGAGCTCGCCGATCTGCAATATGCACATGGCGGTGGCATACTGGTAGGGCTTCTGCCGCCGATAAGCGTCGAAGGAATCCCCAAACTGCGCCACCATGTCCAGGATATCGTCGCAATAGGCGATCATCTTTTGCAGGATGACCCGATCAGACGGCCTCATACAGCACCACCTCATCCTTCCTGATGCGGTCCAGAAAATCCCGGTCCTCAATGCCGTCGGTCACCACGTCCACGTGGCAGCCGAACAGGTCCTCCAATTCCAGCACGAAGCCCATGTACTCGAACAGGCCCCGCATCTTCCCCTTGTTGATGACAAAATCCAGGTCGCTGTCGTCGTCGGCCTCGCCCCGGGCGTAGGAGCCGAACAGCCCCAGGCGGCGGACGCCGTATTTCCGCGCCACGGGCACAGACCGCTCCCGGATCTCCTCGATGGAATAGCACATAGGCCCGCCTCCCTCCTATCGGCATTATAGCATGTCCGGCGCGGTCACACAAGCGCCGCGGGCGCTCAACTAAAAATAAACTTGTTAATCCGCCCGATACCTACTATAATATAGGCATACCTTTGACGAGGAGAGGATACCCATGAGAGACAGCGGCGTATTGCTGCACATCACGTCCCTGCCCTCCCGCGGCGGCATCGGCACGCTGGGGCAGGCGGCCTATGACTTCATCGACTTCGTGGCGGACTCGGGCATGACGATCTGGCAGATGCTGCCCATCGGCCCGACGGGCTACGCGGAATCCCCCTACCAGAGCGCCTCCACCTTCGCGGGCAACCCGCTGATGATCGACCTGGACCTGCTGGAGGCGGAGGGCATCCTGCCCGCGGGCAGCTATGAGCCGCTGGAGTGGGCGGAGAAGGTGGACTTCGAGGCGGTGAAGGCCCAGAAATCGGAATTATTGCAGAAGGCCTTCGACACCTCCTTTGAGAACATGAAGGACGAGCTCGCCGCCTTCGAGGCGGAGCATCCCTGGGCCCGGGGCTACGCGCTGTTCCGCGCCGTCAAGGCCCACTTCGGCGAGGTGTCCTGGATGGCCTGGCCGGACGAGGACATCCGCCTGCGCAAGCCCGAGGCCGTGGCGAAGTACGCGGCCCTGCTCGCCGACCGGGTGGACTACTACCTGTTCGAGCAGGTGCTGTTCTTCCGCCAGTGGGCGCGGCTGCACGACTACGCCCGGGAGAAGGGCATCCGGCTGATGGGCGACATGCCGATCTACGTGGCGGAGGATTCCGCGGACGTATGGCTGGACCCCGAGCTGTTCGAGCTGGACGAGGACTGCCGTCCCATCCGCATCGCGGGCGTGCCGCCGGATTACTTCCAGGCGGACGGCCAGCGCTGGGGCAACCCCCTGTACGACTGGAAGAAGCACCAGGAGACCAAGTACGCCTGGTGGATCCGGCGCCTCGGCGCGCTGGGCAGCATGTTCGACATCCTGCGCATCGACCACTTCATCGGCTTCGCCAACTACTACGCCATCCCGTCCACCGAGCCCACCGCTCGCGTGGGCAAGTACGAGCTGGGCCCCGGCCGCAAGCTGTTCACCCGGGTCCAAAAGGCCCTGCCGGACCTGACCATTGTGGCGGAGGACCTGGGCGTGGTCAGCAAGCGGGTGAAGAAGCTGCTCGCCGCCTGCGGCTATCCGGGCATGAAGGTGCTGCAATTCGCCTTCGACAGCGACGAGAACCCCGATCTGCCCAAAAACCACGTGGAGAACTGCGTGGTCTACACCGGCACCCACGACAACAACACCACCGCCGGCTGGTGGGCCGCGGCCTCCGACGAGACCAAGGCCCGCGCCCGCAAGGTGCTGGGCATGCCCGAAGCGTCCGAGGATGTGCTGCCCTACATCATCCGCGCGGCGTTCCTGTCCCCGGCGAACACGGCCATCGTGCCCATGCAGGACTGGCTGGACCTGGGCGCGGAGGCCCGCATGAACTTCCCCGGCACCGTGGGCGGCAACTGGGACTGGCGCATGCCCGACGTGGACTATTCCGCCATCGCGCCCCGCATCCGCCACATGAACCGGCTGGGCTTCCGCGGCACGCTGACCCACGCCACCGCCGAGGCACTGGTGGCCCGGGCCAATGACATCGCCCTGTGCGACTACCACACCACCCTGTCCAACGCCGACCCGGCCATGCTGCACGACGCCATCGCCAAGGCGGCCATGCTGGACATCGCGCCCCAGTGGACCGACGACTACCACGACCACCTGAGCCGCCGCCACGCCGCCTATCTGTCCGCCGAGTACCTGGTGGGCCGCGCGGTGTACAACAACCTGTACAACATGGGCGTGCTGGAGGAGGTCCGGGCGCTGCTGGCCAAGAAGGGCGTCGACCTGGCCGACCTGGAGGACATCGAGGACGCCGCCCTGGGCAACGGCGGGCTGGGCCGGCTGGCCGCCTGCTTCCTGGACAGCGCCGCCACCATGGACGTGCCGCTGGACGGCTACGGCCTGCGCTACCGCTACGGCCTGTTCAAGCAGAGCTTCGACGAGGACGGCGCCCAGTGCGAGGCCCCCGACGACTGGACGGTCTTCGGCGACCCCTGGAGCGTGCGCCGGGACGACCTGGCCCAGCCGGTGTTCATGAAGGACCTGGCGGTGTGGGCGGTGCCCTACGACATGCCCATCATCGGCTACAACCGCGCCTCCATCGGCACCCTGCGCCTGTGGCAGACCGAGAGCATGAACGAGTTCGACTTCGAGCAGTTCAATAACCAGGACTACGCCGCCGCCTGCCGGGACAAGAACGTGGCCGAGGACATCACCAAGGTGCTCTACCCCAACGACACGATGAAGGCCGGCAAGCTGCTGCGCCTGCGGCAGCAGTACGTGCTGGTGAGCGCGTCGCTCCAGGACATGCTGGACAGCTTCCTGGACCGCTTCGGCGAGGACTACCCGCGGTTCGCGGAGCAGCACGCCATACAGCTCAACGACACCCATCCCACCATGGCCATCCCCGAGCTGATCCGGCTGCTGATGAACGAAGGCCTGGAATTCGACGCGGCCTTCGACATCGCCCGCAAGACCTTCCGCTACACCAACCACACCGTCATGCGCGAGGCGCTGGAGTGCTGGGACCTCAAGCTGATGAACGAGCTGTCGCCGGAGCTGGTGAAGGTCATCAAGCTCATCCAGTCGAAGCTCAGGCGGGAGCTCAAGAAGGCCAAGGTGGAAAGCCCCGAGTCCATGTACATCATCGACGATAACAAGCGCGTCCACATGGCGAACCTGGCGGTCTACGGCTCGAGCTTCACCAACGGCGTGGCGGCCATCCACAGCCAAATTTTGAAGGACGACGTGTTCCGCGAGTGGTACGCCCTGTACCCGGAGCGCTTCAACAACAAGACCAACGGCATCACCCAGCGCCGCTGGCTGGGCCTGTGCGACCCGGAGCTGACCGCGCTGCTGGCCGAGGCCCTGGGCGGCGACGGCTTCCTGACCGACCTGTATGAATTGGAGGGCCTGCGCCCGAAGATCGACGACGCCCTGGCAGAGAGGTTCATCGAGGTCAAGGGCGAGAAGAAGCGCCAGTTGGCCGCGCTCATCGCGGACCGGGAGGGCGTGGAGATCCCCGAGCACTTCGTGTTCGACGTGCAGGTCAAGCGCCTCCACGAGTACAAGCGCCAGCTCATGAACGCGCTGTCCATACTGGACATCTACTACCGCATGAAGGACGGCGAGCTTCAAGACCTGCCGCCGGTGGCGTTCATCTTCGGCGCGAAGTCCGCGCCGGGCTATCGCCGAGCCAAGGCGGTCATCCGCTTCATCAACCACATCGCCAAGCTGGTCAACGCCGACCCCGACATGGCCGATAGGATGCGCGTGGTGTTCGTGCAGAACTACAACTGCTCCTACGCCGAGCACATCATCCCCGCCGCGGACATCTCCGAGCAGATCAGCCCCGCGGGCACCGAGGCCAGCGGCACCGGCAACATGAAGCTGATGCTCAACGGCGCGGTGACCCTGGGCACCTACGACGGCGCGAACATCGAGATCTTCCACGAAGCCGGCATCGAAAACGACTTCGTTTTCGGCGCGAAGGTGGACGAGCTGAACGCCATCAAGGCCGACTACGACCCGGTGGCCATCTACGACGCCGACCCGCGGCTCAAGCGCGCGGTGGACGCCCTGGGCGACGGCACCTTCGAGCCCGCCGACGCCCCCATGGAGGAGGGCCAGCTGGTCGAGCTCAAGAAGGCGCTCCTCGAGGGCGCGAGCTGGCACCAGCCCGACCACTACTTCCTCCTCAAGGACTACGCCTCCTATATGGAGGCCAAGCTCACCGCCCTCCGCGCCACCAAGGACGAGACCGCCTTCGCCAGGATGTGCCTCCATAACAGCGCCGGCGCGGGCAAGTTCTCCTCCGACCGCACCATCGCGGAATACTGGAACGAGCTCTGGGGCTGATCCCCAAAAACGACCCGCGGCCGACCGGCGAATGCCGGTCGGCCGCGTTCGGTTTTTCCTCAAAGTATCTTCCCCAAAAACTCCCGCAGCCGCGGGTTTTTCGGGTGGTCGAAGATCTCGGCGGGCGTGCCCTGCTCGATGATCTTGCCGCCGTCCATGAACACGACGCGGTCGCCGACCTCGCGGGCGAAGCCCATCTCATGGGTGACGACGACCATGGTCATGCCCTCGCGGGCGAGCTGCTTCATAACATCCAGCACCTCGCCGACCATCTCGGGGTCGAGGGCGGAGGTGGGCTCGTCAAACAGCATCACGTCGGGTTCCATGCACAGCGCGCGCACGATGGCGATGCGTTGCTTCTGCCCGCCGGAGAGCTGGTTGGGGTAGGCGTCGGCGCGGTCGGCGAGGCCCACGCGCTCGAGGAGCTGCTTGGCCTGGGCCTCGGCGGCCTCGGGCGTCTTGAGCTTCAACTTGATGGGGGCCACGGTCATGTTCCGCAGCACGGTCATGTTGGGGAACAGGTTGAAGTGCTGGAACACCATGCCCATCTTCTGCCGGTGCTTGTTGATGTTGACCTTGGGGTCTGTGATGTCCACGCCCTCGAAGGTGATGGTGCCCGCGGAGGGCAGCTCCAGCAGATTGAGGCAGCGCAGGAAGGTGGACTTGCCCGAGCCGGACGGCCCGATGACCACCACCACCTCGCCCTTGCGGATCTCGGCGGACACACCGTTCAATGCGTGTATCTTTTCGCCGAAGTGCTTTTCCAGGTCCTGCACGCGGATCAGAGCGTCAGTGGTCACTGCTCCTCAGCCTCCTTTCCACCCTGCCGACGACGGAGGTCAAGAACATCACCAGCGCCAGGTATATCAGCGCCACCGCGATCAGCGGCATGAAGTAGGAGTAGGTCTGGCCCGCGATGGTGTTGCCGCCGTAGGTCAGGTCGCGCACGGCGGCATAGCCGGCGACGGAGGTCTCCTTCAACAGGGCGATGAACTCGTTCATCAGGCTCGGCAGCACGTTCTTGACCACCTGGGGCAGCACCACGTACCACATGGTCTGCAAATAGTTGAACCCCAGGCTGCGCCCGGCCTCGAACTGGCCGTTGTCGATGGACATGATGCCGCCGCGGATGATCTCGGCCACATACGCGCCGGAATTGAGGCCGAAGGCCAGCGACGCCAGCGCCACGCCGTTGTCGGACCAGGCGAAGATGACCAGGCAGATGATCATCAGCTGCACCACCACCGGCGTGCCGCGCAGCACGGTGATGTACACCTTGCACAGCCCGTTGAAGAACGCCAGGACCTTCCGGCCGAAGGTGGGCCGCGCCTGGTCGGCGGTCTTGTCGTAGGTGGAGCGCACGCCCGCGATGATGACGCCGATGAACACGCCCAGCAAGAGCGAGAAGAACGTGATCAACAGCGTGTTCCCAAGGCCCGTGGTGATGAACTTCCAGCGACTGCGCTGTATGAAGTTCAGATCGAACTGGGCTTTCAAGTTTTCCCACCAGGTTTGCATGTCAACACCCTTTCTATGACGGAAACAGGGGGCGGAGAGACCGCTCCCTGTTTCACGTTCCCGTCAGTCAGATCACGCAGCGGGGATGAAGGTATCGATGATGGACTGCACGGTGCCGTCCTCGATCAGCTCGGCCAGCGCGGCGTTGAAGTCGTCATAGATGGGGCTCTCCTTGGAGAACGCCATGGCGTAGTCCTCGACGGCGTAGGCGGTGTCCAGGATCTTCAGGCCCTCGTTCTGCGCCACGAAGTTCTTGGCGGGCTCGTTGTCGATGACCACGCAGTCCACCTTGCCGGCCAGCAGCGCCTGCACGGCGGCCGCGCCGTTGGTGTAGCGATCCACGGTGCCCTTGCCCTCGTCCTCGTAGTCCCAGGTGGTGTACAGGTCGCCGGTGGTGGCCATCTGGACGCCGACCTTCACGGTGCCGTTGGCCTCCACGAAGTCGTCCAGGCTCTCGACCGTGGAATCCTCGGGCACGATGATGGACTGGATGCCGGTGGCGTAGGTGTCGGTGAACTGCACCATCTGCTTGCGCTCCTCGGTGACGGTCATGCCCGCCGCGGAGAAGTCGTACTTGCCGGACTGCACGCCGGGGATGCACTGGGCGAACTCGATGTCCACGACCTCCAGGTCGTAGCCCAGCTTCGCGGCGATGGCCTTGGCGATCTCCACGTCGATGCCGGTGGCCTCGCCGTCCTCGCCGTAGAACTCATAGGGCGGGAAGGCGACGTTGGTGCACATCTTAAGGCTTTCGGCCATCGCGGAGACGCCCGCGAGGGCCAGCATGGCGACCAGGATCATGGCGATGATCTTCTTCATTTTCTTGAACCTCCTGATGATCGCGCGGCTCGTGCCGCTTGAATTGAGATGATTATACATCCATATGCGTTAAAATGCAATAGATATTCAGAGAATTAACAGTATATTCGTCCAAACTGCATAAAAATGCAAATCCAAGGCCGGATGACGCGCGACATGCAGGTTATTGCATTTTTATGCAATTATCCTTCTGCCTTATTTATATACCCGCTTGGCCCAAAACATGTCATGATGTCGTCCCGTTTTTGTTGTATAATAATAGTGGTATACGATACATCCATATATAAAGGAGAAAAACGCGATGAAGAAGTTTATGAGCGCGCTGTTGACGCTTCTGGTGGTCGCCAGCCTGATGGCGACGGCGCTGGCCGCCACCGTGCGCACCACGGGCAACGTTTGGCTGCGCAAGGGCCCGGGCCTCTCATACAGCAAGATCACGTCCGTGGGCAGCGGCACGAAGCTGGAGTACCAGGGCAAGACCAGCACGGACGACCGCGGCGTCAAGTGGTATTACGTGAAGTACAAGGGCAAGAAGTGCTGGGTGTCCTCCCGGTACTCGAAGCTGTCGGGGTCGTCGAGCTCGTCCTCGTCCTCCTCGTCC
>JAFUWR010000041.1 GCA_017471125.1 Clostridia bacterium
CCGCCCACCTGCGCCAGCGCCATCGTGATCGCCGCCGTCAGGGTCGTCTTGCCGTGGTCAACGTGACCGATCGTGCCGATGTTTACATGCGGCTTCGTGCGCTCAAATTTTGCCTTTGCCATTGGAAATTCCTCCCTAAGAATATGATGGTTGGTATCGCAGTATGGAGCGGGTGATGGGAATCGAACCCACGTGGCCAGCTTGGGAAGCTGGAGCTCTGCCATTGAGCTACACCCGCACGCCCCCCGCTTTCATACAGATTTTATTTTACTTTAGAAGCTTCCATTTGTCAACAACCAAATGTGTAATTCGCTGTAAATTCACCTGATTGGCACACTTTTTGCCCAAAGAATCGCAAAGAATTAACCTCTGAAAAGGCACTGTGCGCCGGGGACGGAATCACTTTTCCTCCAGGTATTTCATCAGCTTTCGCTTGATGCGCTGGAGCGCGTTGTCGATGGACTTGACGTGCCGGCCCATCTCGTCGGCGATCTCCACGTAGCTCTTGCCCTCCATGTACCGCACCAGCACGTCCTTCTCCAGGTCGGACATCATCTGGCCGATGCGCCCCTCGATGAAGGACAGGTCCTCCCGGTCGATGAGCATGTCCTCGGGGTTGGACATGCCCTCCTCGGTGATGACGTCCAGGAGCGTCCGGTCGGAGTCCTCCTCGTAGATGGGCTTGTTCAGCGATATATAGCTGTTCAGCGGGATGTGCTTTTGCCGGGTAGCGGTCTTGATGGCGGTGATGATCTGCCGGGTGATGCACAGCTCCGCGAATGCCCGGAAGCTCGACAGCTTCTCCTCCTTGTAGTCGCGGATGGCCTTGTACAGTCCGATCATGCCCTCCTGTACGATGTCCTCGTGGTCCGCGCCGATGAGGAAATAGCTGCGCGCCTTCGTGCGCACGAAGTTCTTGTACTTGTTCAGCAGGTATTCCAGCGCCTGGGCGTCCGTGCCCTGGGCCAGCTTCACCACCTGCTCGTCCGTCATGGATTCATAGTCCTGGGTAAGCATTTGAACCTCCAGATCAGGGAGTAGGCAGTAGGGAGTAGGGAGTAGTAGGGAACGGCGTTATCGCCTACTTCTTTTGCCATCCTTGAATAGGACGCGCGGTAGCTTTTCCTGCCTCGCTTAACATCCTTGAATAGGACACGCGGCAGCCGGTAACTTTCCCTACTGCCTACTGCCTACTCCCTACTCCCTATTTTCCCTCCGCATCTCATCCAGCTTCCTGCGCACGTCCTCCGACAGCCGCTCCCCGATGGCGGAGCGCTTGGCGGAGGGCTTCAGCGGCGCGGCGTGGCGGATGCCGTCGGCGCGCATGGCCCGCATCTCGTACATCAGCTCCCGGGCGGACAGCCGCGTGGCCCCGCGGCCCAGCACGATGGTCTGCTCCAGCGCGTCGGAGGACGCCACCCGCACCTCCACCCGGCGGTACTCGATGTCCCGGGCGAAGTCGTCGCAGAGGCGCTCGATATAGCGGTCGGCGATCTCGCCCTTCTGGGTGTACACCACCGTCACCGCGCCGTGCTTCTCCTCGGTGCGGGTCTGGCGGTCGGACATCCAGGCGTCGAACACCAGTATCACCCGCTGGCCGGAGTAGCCCGCGTAGTCCATCAGCGCGCTCAGCAGCTTGTCCCGGGCGTCGGCCAGGGACGCGCCGGAGAAGTCGCTGCCGGCGTTGATGATGTTGTAGCCGTCCACGATCAGCACCCGCTGGGGCGGTGCCCCGTACCGGCCGTTCACGACCCGCGCTGGCGGACGATCTCGTACATCAGTATCCCCGCCGCCACCGAGGCGTTCAGCGAATCTATGTGCCCCCGCACGGGCAGGGACACCACGCGGTCGCACTTCTCGAGGGTCAGCCGGGAGATGCCGTCGCCCTCCGAGCCGATGACCAGCGCCACGGGCCCGGTCAGGTCCGTCGCATAGGCGTCCGCGCCGTCCATGGCCGCGCCGGTCACCCACAGGCCCGCCGCCTTCAACTCCTCCAGCGCCCGGTTCAGGTTATTCACCCGCGCCACGGGCATGTGGTTCAGCGCGCCCGCCGCGGCCTTGGCCGCCGCAGGAGACAGCCCCGCCGCCCTGCGCTCGGGGATGACCACGCCGTGGGCGCCCGCGCACTCCGCGGAGCGGATGATCGCGCCCAGGTTGTGGGGGTCGGTGATGCCGTCCAGCACCACCACGAAGGGGTCCTCGCCCTTGGCCCGCGCCGCCGCCAGGATGTCCTCGAGGGGCGTGTAGGGCACCGCCGCCACGTAGGCCAGCATGCCCTGGTGGGCGGGGTAGATCTGGTCCAGGCGGCTCCGGTCCACCACCTGCACCACCACGTTCTGGGCCTTGGCCAGCTTCACGATCTCCCGGCCCGCGCCGGACAGGTCGCCGTCGGCCACCAGCAGCTTCTCCATCGGGCGGCCCGCCCGCAGCGCCTCGCGGATGGGGTTGCGGCCCGCCAGGATGTGCTCGTTGTCCACCGGCGCGTTGGAGAACTCCGCCACCAGCTCCTCCGGGATCTCCGGGGCTTCGTAGTCGTAGCCCTCCGCGGGGCGGCGGCGCGGCCCGGACTCCGAGCGGTACGCGCCGCCGTGGTGGGGCTTGCCCGGGCGCTCCATGAAGTCCTCCCGGCGCGGGGCGCGATAGTCCCCCGTCACCCGACGCGCCTGGGGCACGCCGTCGGCCACCCGGCCCACCCGGGGCGGGTTCGAGCGCTCGCCGCCGTAGGTCCGGCGGCCTGGGCCGTCGAAGCGGTTCTCGCCGTAGGGTCTGCGGCCCTGGCCGTCGTTGCGATCCTCGCCGTAGGGCCTGCGGGGCGCTCCTTTCGATCGTTGTTGTAGCGGTTTCCACGATAGTTTCCGCCGTCCCGGCGGTCGTCATTCTTCATTGGTGTAGCCTTTCATTTCTTTTTAGGGAGTAGGCAGTAGGGAGTAGGGGAACGACCTCATCCGTCAGCCCTTTGGGCTGCCACCTTCCCCTGAAGGGGAAGGCATGGGGAACGGGGCCAAAAGCCTTCCCCTTTAGGGGTTCGAGCGCCCGGAAAACAGTCCAGTGGACTGTTTTCAGCGAGAACGGGCCGGTA
>JAFUWR010000368.1 GCA_017471125.1 Clostridia bacterium
ATCGTGCCCGCGGCGTCGGAGAAGCGCGGCGTGCGGGTGGAGTACTTCGGGGACGAGATCGAGCGCATCTCCGAGATCGACATGGTCACCGGCAAGGCGCTTCGCTACATGAACCACGTCATGATCTTCCCCGCCTCCCACTACGCCACGTCCAAGGACAAGCTGGACCGCTGCATCGCCCAGATCGAGGACGACCTGGCCCTGCGCCTGGAGGACTTCCGCGCCAACGACAGATTATTGGAGGCCCAGCGGCTGGAGCAGCGCGTCCACTACGACATCGAGATGATGCGGGAGCTGGGCTATTGCAGCGGCATCGAGAACTACTCCCGCTACTTCGACGGCCGGCAGTCCGGCGAAGCGCCGTTCACGCTGATGGACTACTTCCCCAAGGACTTCCTGGTGTTCATCGACGAGAGCCACGTCACCGTGCCCCAGATCCGCGGCATGTACAACGGCGACTACGCCCGCAAGCGCACGCTGGTGGACTACGGCTTCCGCCTGCCCGCCGCCTACGACAACCGCCCCCTCAAGTTCCACGAATTCGAGCAGCGGGTGAACCAGGTCATCTACGTGTCCGCAACCCCGGGCGAGTACGAGCTGTCCCGGGCCGGGCAGGTGGTGGAGCAGATCATACGGCCCACGGGCCTGATCGACCCGGAGATCGTCGTGCGCCCCGCCACCGGGCAGGTGGACGACCTGATCGGCGAGATCAACAAGGTCACCGCCGGGGGCGGGCGGGTGCTGGTCACCACGCTGACCAAGCGCATGGCCGAGAGCCTGACCCAGTACCTGCGGGAGCTGGACGTGCGGGTGGAATACCTGCACTCCGACATCGAGACGCTGGACCGCATCAAATTGATCCGCGGCCTGCGCACCGGCGAGTTCGACGTGCTGGTGGGCATCAACCTGCTGCGCGAGGGCCTGGACATGCCCGAGGTGTCGCTGGTGTGCATCCTCGACGCGGACAAGGAGGGCTTCCTGCGCTCGGAAACGTCGCTGATCCAGACCATCGGCCGCGCGGCGCGGAACGTGGACGGGCGGGTCATCATGTACGCCGACGCCGTCACCGAGTCCATGCAAAACGCCATCACCGAGACGAACCGCCGCCGGAAGATACAGGAGGCCTACAACGAGGAGCACCACATCACGCCGCAGACCGTGCGGTCGGCCATCCGCGAGCTGATGGAGGTCACCCGCGCCGCCGACGACAAGCCCGACGCGGCCCTCGACGAGACCGAGCGGCAAATGGCCATCGAGCGCATCGAGGAGATGATGCTTGAGGCTGCAAATAACCTGGACTTCGAGAAGGCCGCCAAGTACCGCGACCAGATGCTGGCCTTGAAGGGCGAAAAGGTCATGGCCACCGGCGAGCAGTCCCGGCAGCGGCGCAAGCGGCGCGAGAAGATGACCCACCGCAATCCGGGCTGAGCCATCCACATTCTACAGTGAGGTATCTACTTTGAACATCAACGAGATCGTCATCAAGGGCGCGCGGGAGCACAACCTGAAGAATGTGAACTTAGTGATTCCCCGCAACAAGCTGATCGTCATGACCGGGCTGTCGGGCAGCGGCAAGTCGTCGCTGGCCTTCGACACCATCTACGCGGAGGGGCAGCGGCGCTACGTGGAGTCCCTGTCCAGCTATGCCCGCCAGTTCCTGGGCCAGATGGAGAAGCCGGACGTGGACTACATCGAGGGCCTCTCCCCCGCCATCTCCATCGACCAAAAGACCACCAGCCGCAACCCGCGCTCCACGGTGGGCACGGTGACGGAGATCTACGACTACCTGCGCCTGATGTACGCCCGCATCGGCACGCCCCACTGCCCCAACTGCGGCAAGCCCATCGCCCAGCAGACGGTGGACCAGATCGTGGACCAGATATTGGCCCTGCCGGAGCGCACGCGGCTGATGATCCTGGCCCCGGTGGTGCGCGGCAGGAAGGGCGAGTTCGTCAAGATGCTGGAGGACCTTTCCAAGCAGGGCTACGTCCGCGCCCGCATCGACGGCGAGATGTACGAGATGTCGGAGCTCCCGAAGCTGACCAAGACCAAGAAGCACACGGTGGAGGTGGTCATCGACCGGCTCGTGGTGCGGCCCGACATCCAGCAGCGGCTGACCGACTCCATCGAGACGGCCATGCGGCTGGCCGGCGGGCTGGTCATCGCCAGCGTCATCGACCGGGACACCGACGCCGTGGAGGACATGCTGTTCAGCCAGAACTACGCCTGCCCGGACTGCGGCATCTCCATCGGTGAGCTGGCCCCGCGCATGTTCTCCTTCAACAACCCCTATGGCGCGTGCCCCACCTGCACGGGCCTGGGCGTGCTGATGAAGATGGACCCGGCCATCGTGCTGCCCGACCGCACGAAGTCGCTCAACGGCGGCGCGATACAGGTCACCGGCTGGAACAGCGACAACATGGACTCCATGGCCCACATGTACCTGTCCGCGCTGGCCGAGCATTACGGCTTCTCGCTGGACGCGCCGGTGGAGGACCTGCCCGACAGCATCATCGACATACTGCTCTACGGCACCAAGGGCGAGAAGATCAAGGTCCACTACGCCCGTTCCGACGGCCAGGGCACCTTCTCCGCGCCCTTCGAGGGCATCGTCGCCAATATGGAGCGCCGCTACCGCGAGACCACGTCCGACGCCATGAAGTCCGTCTACGAGGGCTACATGGCCCAGGTGCCCTGCCCGGACTGCGGCGGGCGCAGGCTCAAGCGCGAGGCGCTGGCCGTCACCATACAGGACAGGAACATCTCCGAGATCACCGACCTGTCCGTCCGGGACGCGCGGCAGTTCTTCCGTGACATCGTCCTCACCGAGAAGCAGGGCATGATCGCCGAGCAGATACTCAAGGAGATACACGCCCGCCTCGGCTTCCTGAATGACGTGGGACTGGGCTACCTGACCCTGTCCCGGTCGGCGGGCACGCTGTCCGGCGGCGAAGCCCAGCGCATCCGGCTGGCCACGCAGATCGGCTCCGGGCTGGTGGGCGTGCTGTACATCCTGGACGAGCCGTCCATCGGCCTGCACCAGCGGGACAACCGGCGGCTGCTGAACAGCTTGAAGGGGCTTCGCGACCTGGGCAACACATTGATCGTGGTGGAGCACGACGCGGAGACGATGCTGGACGCGGACTACATCGTGGACGTGGGTCCCGGCGCGGGGCTCAACGGCGGCGAGATTATCGCCACCGGCACGCCCGCGGAGATCATGGCCAACGAAGCCTCCATCACCGGGCAATACCTGTCGGGCAAAAAGGTCATCTCCGCGCCGTCAGAGCGCCGGAAGCCCGCCGGCTGGCTGACCGTGCGCGGCGCGCGGACGCATAATCTCAAGGGCATCGACGTGGCCTTCCCGCTGGGCGTGGTCACCTGCGTCACCGGCGTTTCCGGCAGCGGCAAGTCTTCGCTGGTCAACGAGATACTCTACAAGTCCCTGTCCCACACGCTGAACCGCTCGCGGCTGCGGGCGGGCGCCCACGACGGCATCGACGGCGTGGAGCAGCTGGACAAGATCATCGCCATTGACCAGTCCCCCATCGGCCGCACGCCGCGCTCGAACCCGGCCACCTACACCGGCCTGTTCGACATGATCCGCGACGTGTTCGCCCAGACGCCCGACGCCAAAGCCCGGGGCTACAAGCCCAACCGCTTCTCCTTCAACGTCAAGGGCAGGCGCTGCGAGGCGTGCTCCGGCGACGGCATCATCAAGATCGAGATGCACTTCCTGTCCGACGTGTACGTGCCCTGCGAGGTCTGCAAGGGCCATCGCTACAACCGCGAGACCCTCGAGGTGCGCTACAAGGGGAAGAACATCTACGAGGTCCTCGAGATGACCGTGGACGAAGCGCTGGAGTTCTTCCACCCCATCCTCAAGATCCGCCGCAAGCTGGAGACCATGCGGGACGTGGGCCTGGGCTACGTGAAGCTGGGCCAGCCCTCCACCACCCTCTCCGGCGGCGAGGCCCAGCGCATCAAGCTGGCCACCGAGCTGTCCCGGCAGTCCACGGGGCGCACCATCTACGTGCTGGACGAGCCCACCACGGGACTGCACATCGCCGACGTGGAGAAGCTGATCGGCGTGCTGTCCCGGCTGGCCGAGGCGGGCAACACCCTCGTGGTCATCGAGCACAACCTGGACGTCATCAAGACCGCGGACTACGTCATCGACCTCGGCCCCGAGGGCGGCGACGGCGGCGGCACCGTGGTCACCACCGGCACGCCCGAGGAAGTGGCCGAGGTGGAGGCCAGCTTCACCGGGCAGTATTTGAAGCGGGCGCTGAACGATTGGAAGTAACGGGGCGCTGTTCACAGCGCCCCGAGGGAACAGGGAACAGGCAACAGGCAACAGGGGCGACGACCTCTCCGTCACGCTTCGCGTGCCACCTCCCCTGAAAGGGGAGGCAAGAGGTCACGACGTATAGGCGGCAGCCTTGGCTCCCCTTTCAGGGGAGCTGGCTGGCACGAAGTGCCAGACTGAGAGGTCGTCCCCCATCCACGCAAAAAAGGAGCGCGATGCGCTCCTTTTTGCGTGCGCCTTTTACAGCGCGTCCACTTCCTCCTGGCTCAGCATGGTGACGTTCTTCATGCCGAACACCCGGGCGGCCTTCTGGCCGTCGCTCAGACGCAGGATCATCTGGGCGCTGCCGTTGCCGGCCTTGCGCAGGAAGGAATACATGTACTCCACGGAAAGGTCGGCCTGCTCGATGATGGCGAGCAGCTCGCACAGGCCCAGCGGCCGGTCGGGCACCGCGGCGCAGATGACGTGGTTGACCTTGGCGATGTGGCCGCCGTCCTTCAAGAGCTTCATGGCTTCGTCGATCTGGCCGGAATTGACGATGATGCGGACGATGCCGAAGTTCTGGGTGTCGGCGATGGACAGCGCCAGCAGGTCGATGCCACCCTTGCCCAGCAGCTCGGTCAGCTCCCGCAGGGTACCGACGTTATTTTCGAGGAATACGGAGATCTGCTTGATGAACATCTGAAATTCCTCCTTCTCACAGCTTGCGGTTATCGATGACGCGCTTGGCCTTGCCCTCGCTGCGCGGGATGGACTTGGGCGCGACCAGCTTGACGTTGGTGGCGATGCCCACCACGGACTTGATCTGGCCGGTGATGAACTTCCGCACGTTCTCGATGTGAGCCACGGTGTCAGAGAACATGTTCTCGGTCATCTCCACCTGGACCTCGAGGGTGTCGGAGTTGTTCACGCGGTCGACGATCAGCATGTAGTGGGGCGCGACGCCCTCGGCGCTGACCAGCACGGACTCGATCTGGCTCGGGAACACGTTCACGCCGCGGATGACCAGCATGTCGTCGGTGCGGCCCGTGATGCGGCCCATGCGGGCCAGCGTGCGGCCGCAGGCGCACTTCTCGTCGGTGAGGGTGCAGATGTCGTGGGTGCGGTAGCGCAGCATGGGCATGCCGGTCTTGGTGATGGTGGTGAACACCAGCTCGCCGGGCATGCCGTAGGGGAGCTGCTCGCCGGTGGCGGGGTTGATGATCTCGGCGATGACGTGATCCTCGTTGATGTGCATGCCGTGCTTCTCCAGGCACTCGAAGGACACGCCCGGGCCCGCGATCTCGGTCAAGCCGTAGATGTCGCAGGCGTCGATGCACAGGAGCTGCTCGATCCGCTCGCGCATCTCCTCGGTCCATGGCTCCGCGCCGAAGCAGCCGGCCTTGAGCTTCAGGTCCTTCTCCGGGTCGATGCCCATCTCGCGGATGGTCTCGCCCAGGTAGGTGGCGTAGGACGGGGTGCAGCACAGGATCGTGGTGCCCAGGTCCTTCATCATCATGATCTGCCGCTGGGTGTTGCCGCTGGACATGGGCAGCACCATCGCGCCGATCCTGTCCGCGCCCTGGTAGCCGCCGAAGCCGCCGGTGAACAGGCCCAGGCCGTAGGCCACCTGCACGATGTCCTCGCTGGTCGCGCCCGCGGCGGTCAGCGTGCGGGCCATCATCTCGGACCACACGTCCACGTCGTTCCGGGTGTAGCCGGACACGATGGGCTTGCCCGTGGTGCCCGAGGAGCCCTGGATGCACACGATGTCCTTCTTCGGCGACGCCAGCAGGTCGAAGGGATAGTAGTCCCGCAGGTCGGTCTTTTCCATGAAGGGCAGGTACTTGAGGTCGTCCACGCCCCGGATGTCCTCGGGCTTCACGCCCGCCTTGTCCATGCGCGCGCGGTACGCCGCCACGTTCTCGTACTCCCGCTTCACCGTCGCGGCCAGACGCTCGCCCTGGAGCTTGCGCAGCTCCTCGCGGTCGATACATTCCATCGCCGGATTGTAGATCCGGTGCTCTCTTGCGCTCATTTCGATCAAACCCTTTCCAATGTCATAATGTTATTATAACACGTTATCAAGGTAATGTATATAGTTCCAATGTGTTATATTTTATATTAAGACAAAACCTGCTCGGCCACCAGCCGGGTCGCGCCGTAGATCTCGCGGAGCTTGGGCTTTTCGATCTTGCCGGTGGGATTGCGGGGCACCTCTGCGAAGATGATCTTGCGGGGGCGCTTGTAGCGGGGCAGGCCCTGGCAGAACTTCTGGATCTCCTCCTCGGTGGTCTGGCTGCCGGGCTTCAATTCGATGATGGCCGCGGCGATCTCGCCCAGGCGGGGATGGGGTATGCCGATGACGGCCACGTCCTTGATGTCGGGATAGGCGCGCAGGAAGTCCTCGATCTGCACGGGGTACAGGTTCTCGCCGCCGGTGATGATGACGTCCTTCTTGCGGTCCACCAGGTAGATGAAGCCGTCCTCGTCCTGCATGGCCATGTCGCCGGTCCACAGCCAGTCGCCGTGGAGCACCTCGGCGGTGGCCTTGGGGTCCTTGTAGTAGCAGGTCATGACGCCCGGGCCCTTGACGGCCAGCTCGCCCACGTCGCCCTGCTTCACGTCGTTGCCCTTCTCGTCGATGACGCGGGCCTCCCAGCCGTAGCCGGGGATGCCGATGGCGCCCACCTTGTCGATGTTCTCCACGCCCAGGTGCACGCAGCCGGGGCCGATGGACTCGGACAGGCCGTAGTTGGTGTCGTACTGGTGGGTCGGGAACTTGGACCGCCAGCGCTTGATGAGGCTCTTGGGCACGGGCTGCGCGCCGATGTGCATCAGCCGCCAGGCGGACAGGTCGTAGTCGTCCAAGTTGATCTCGCCCCGGTCGATGGCGTCCAGGATGTCCTGCGCCCACGGCACCAGCAGCCACACGATGGAGCACTTCTCCTCGGGCACCACGGGCTTTCCCAAGGCGATCCTCCACAATCACGAGAGCCTGATGCACGCCGCCCGGACGGAACAGAACCACCATGGCCAGACGCACGAGGACGTGTTCCTGTGCATACCCCCGCTGTACCACAC
>JAFUWR010000369.1 GCA_017471125.1 Clostridia bacterium
CCGGCGCAGGGCCCGCTTCCGCCGCTTGGCCGCGTTCGCTCTCTTTTTTCTCGTCGGTTCTTCCTCGCGCTTCATCGTTCATTCACCTGTTTTCTAAGATACATGATCCCCATCGTGCTGTCGCCGCAGTGACAGGAGATGGTGCTCCCGGCGCGGATCTCCATGATCTCGCCGAAGGTCATCGCCCTCTCGACGGTCTCCCGGATGGCGTCCAGCTCCGCCCGCGGCAGGCCGGTGTGGACGATGGCGGCGCGCTTTTTGTCGATGGCGTCCGGGTCGCGCAGCCTATCCTCCACGTACTGCTTCACGCAGCGCTCATAATTGCCGCGGAACTTGCGCCCCACGATCATCACGCCGTCCACCACCTCGATGCAGGGCTTCAGGTGCAGCATGTTCGCGCCCAGCATCGCCACCATGGAGCAGCGCCCGCCCTTGTGCAGGAAGTCCAGCCGATTGAGTATGAACGAGCAGTCCACCTTGTCGATCAGGGCCTTGACGTGGGCCACGACCGCCTCGGGGTCGCCGCAGCCGGCCTCGACCATGTCCACCGCCTCGGCCACCAGCAGCCCGATGCCCGTGGACAGGTTGCGGCTGTCCACGCAGTACACCGGCAGGCCCTCGGCGGCAGCGACGGCGTTAGCGTGGCAAGACGAGAACTCCGCGCTGATGGCGAGGTGCACGATGGCGTCGCAGGTCTTGAGCGCCTCGGTGAACGTGCGGCGATAGGCCTCCACGTTGACCGCCGAGGTCTTGGGCAGCGGACTGCCTCCCGCCACCGCGGCGAAGATGTCGTCCGGCGTGATGTCCACGCCGTTGTCCACGTAGTCCCGCCCGTTGAGGTTCACCGTCAGCGGGATCAGGGTCACGTCATGGGCCTTGCAGTATTCCGGGGCCAGGTCGCAGGTGCTGTCCGTCATGATGCGTATCTTCATAGAATCTCAACCTCCGTGGGATGCCTGGGGTCGCGTGAGCCTACTTTACTGATAGTATCATAACGCGCCTATATGAACGGTATATTAACAATCACAAGTATCTACTCCAGCGCCAGCAGCCGCACGTGCTCCACGCCGTCGATGGCGTCCAGCGAGGCGATCAGCTCGTCCGGCGGCTCGGTCAGCTGGGACAGGTCGATGGACAGCATGATGCTGGCCTTGCCGTGGATGGGCAGGCTCTGGGTGATGGTGAGTATGTTGGCGCGGCAGGCCGACAGCACCGACAGCACCCGGGAGAGCATGCCGGCCTGGTGGTCCAGGGTCAGCATCAGCGACGCCTTGCGGCCCACGGTGAGCTGGCTCGGCTCCAGGATGCGGTCCTTGTACTTGTAATAGGTGCTGCGGGAGATGCCCACGGCGTGCACCGCGTCGATCACCTGGGCGCAGGCCCCGGATTCCAGCAGGTGCCGCGCCTCGATGACCTTGAGGAAATAGTCCGGCAGGGCGGACTTCTCCACGATCAGGTATTCATTCAGCATACGCCGTGTCGCCTCTTCCTGTTTTGTCATGATTAGATTCTAAAAAGAATCATTATTATGTCGGTTTGAACACCCAACGCAAAGATTCTATATATCTTTGCATATATGCCCAATCTGGTTTTCCTTGGCTATCACAGGGCAGTTTCACGTATGTATTCTTTACCAAATCCATTTTGAAAGCTCTTCCGTAGCTATATTTATAGCGCTCACGTTCAAGTATAGTAACTAAAAACAAGGCAGTATAAATATTAATCCAATCAGCCCTACAAACCATCATGTGGTCACCACAAATAAAAGGTTCGTCTTGATAAGATACTGTAGCAGTCGTATCTCCTATTACAATTGCTTTACCTTGCTCTATTCCACTGATGCCTTCATTTGTCACATAACAATCACACCCATTATCCATTTCAGTCCTGGAAATAAAACGAATAGTATTTTTAC
>JAFUWR010000370.1 GCA_017471125.1 Clostridia bacterium
TCTTGTCTCGCGTCGCCTTTTCTTTTGCTTTTATGGCCTCGTATTCTTCTTTGCTTATCTCGTATTTCTTCATCATTATCACCTATTTCATTATACCACACTCTCTTTCGGTTGTCTATATTTAGAAGCAGATTAGTATGAACGGTTGAAAATCAACGAAATAATGCAAAAGAACGTGTTCACTGGCAGAATTAATGAAAAATTTGCATGATTTAACATAACGGGTTTCAAATCGCCTTGACAGCGCCGCGCCACGCTACTATAATGAAATCACAGAACGACAAGGAGGCAGACCATCATGAAAAAACTGTTTTGCATGCTTTTGATCGCGGCGCTGGCGCTGTGCGGCGCGGCCTTCGCCGAGGATTACGCCATCGGGACCGACACGGCCTTCCGTCCCTTTGAGTTCACCGACGAGACCGGCACGCTGGTCGGCATCGACGTGGACATCCTGGCGGCCATCGCCGAGGACCAGGGCTTCACCTACACCATCGAGGCGCTGGGCTGGGACGCCTCCATCGCGGCCTGCCAGGCCGGCCAGAAGGACGGCATGATCGCCGGCGCGTCCATCACCAACGCCCGCAAGGAGTCCGGCTGGATCTTCTCCGACGGCTACTACAACGCCACCCAGTCCATGGCCGTGGCCAAGGGCAGCGACATCACCGGCTTCGACGGCCTGGACGGCAAGAGCGTGGCCGTGAAGATCGGCACCATGAGCAAGGACTACGCCGACAGCCTGGCCGAGCAGTACAACTTCACCGTGGTGACCTTCGAGAGCTCCCCGGACGTGTACCAGGCGGTCATCGGCGGCCAGTGCGTGGCCTGCTTCGACGACACCCCCATCATGGCCGACTACATCAAGGTCAACGGCGTGCCGCTGCAGCTGGTGGACGGCACCGCCAACGAGGGCGCGGACTACGGCTTTGCGGTGTTCAGCCCCGACAAGCAGGAGCTGGTGGACAAGTTCAACGCGGGCCTGGCCAACATCAAGGCCAACGGCACCTACGACGAGATCATCGCCAAGTACCTGGGCTGATTTGATCGTGAACATGAGGGCAAGGGGACGCTCTTGAGCGTCCCCTTGCCCATAAGACCATAAGGATGTGCTGATTTTGACGACCATCATCACCGTATATGGCGGACTGCTTTTGAAGGCCATGGGGCAGACGCTGCTGCTGGCGCTCTACGGCCTGTTCTTCGCCTGCATCATCGGCATGATCGTGGGCATCATGAGCGTGCTCCACAATTTCGTCTGCCGGGCCCTGGCGGGGATATTCGTCAACCTGATCCGCGGCGTGCCCATGATCGTGCTGGCGTATCTGATCTATTTCGGCTTTCCCTACCTGTGGAACAACATACTGGGCTACGGCGGGCTGACGCTGACGGCGCTCCAGGCGGGCACCATCGCGCTGGCGCTGAACTGCGGCGCGTACATGGCGGAGATCATCCGCGCGGGCATACAGTCCGTGGATCCCGGCCAGATGGAGGCCGCCCGCAGCCTGGGCCTGCCCTACTGGCGAGCGATGCAGCGCGTGGTGCTGCCCCAGGCCATCCGCACGATGATCCCCTCGATCATCAACCAGTTCATCATCACGCTGAAGGACACGTCCATACTGTCGGTCATCGGCTTCCCGGAGCTGGTGAACACCGCCAAGAACGTGGTGTCCGCCACCTTCATGTCCTTCCAGACCTGGGCCATCGTGGGCTTCATGTACCTGGTGGTCATACTGTGCCTGCAGCAGGCGGCGCTGGTGCTGGAGAGGAGGCTGAAGTATGGCGCATAACCCCAATTCCATCATCCACGTCAGCCACCTGAAAAAGAGCTTCGGCCACCTCGAGGTGTTGAAGGACATCACCGTGGACGTGGCCGAGGGCGAGGTGGTGGTCATCATCGGTCCCTCCGGCTCCGGCAAGTCCACGTTCCTGCGCTGCCTGAACCGGCTGGAGGAGGCCAGCGGTGGCGACATCGTCATCGACGGCGTGGACATCACCGACCGCAAGGTCAACATCAACAAGGTCCGCGAGCGGGTGGGCATGGTGTTCCAGCACTTCAACCTGTTCAACAACATGAACGTGCTGCGCAACCTGATGCTGGCCCCCATCGACTTAAAGAAGGCCGACCGGGAGACCGTCAAGCAGCAGGCGCTCAAGATGCTCGGGCGCGTGGGCTTGAGCGACAAGGCCTACGCCTTTCCCCATCAGCTCTCCGGCGGGCAGAAGCAGCGCGTGGCCATCGCCCGGGCGCTGTGCATGCTGCCCGACATCATGCTGTTCGACGAGCCGACCTCGGCGCTGGACCCGGAGATGGTGGGCGAGGTGCTGGAGGTCATGAAGGACCTGGCCCGCGAGGGCATGACCATGGTGGTCGTCACCCACGAGATGGGCTTCGCCCGGGAGGTGGCCGACCGGGTGCTGTTCATGGACGAGGGCAAAATACTTGAAGAGGGCACGCCCGACGACATCTTCACGAACCCCCAGCATCCGAGGACGAAGGACTTTTTAGACAAGGTGTTATAATTAAAGGAGCGCGGCATCGAAGCCGCGCTCCTTCACTGTCTGGGCGGGACCAGCTCGAAGTTGATCTCCCCGGCCTGCACCACAGCGCTCTCCATGCGCACGCGCACCCGGTCGCCCAGCTTGAACACGGTGCCCGTGGCTTCGCCCACCAGCCGGCTGCGCTCCGCGTCGTAGACGTAGAAGTCATCCAGCCCCGCGATGTGCACCAGGCCCTCGGCCCCGTTGGGGAGGGTGACGTACAGGCCCCAGCCCGTGACCCCGGAGATCACGCCGTCGAACTTCCGGCCGACCTGCTTCGCCATATAGGCCGCCATCATGATGCCGTCGCCCTGGCGCTCCGCCAGCGTGGCGGCGTTTTCGCGCAGGGAGCACTCGTTGGCCAGCTCCGGCATGCGCTTCGCCATCCGCTGGGCCTTGTCCATGTCGCCGTGGAGGAGCAGCTTCAGCATGCGGTGGACGGTCAGGTCCGGGTAGCGGCGGATGGGGGAAGTGAAGTGGCAGTAGTCCTGCATCGCCATGGCGAAGTGGCCCAGGGGCTTTTCGCTGTATTGCGCCCGCTTGAGCGCCCGCAGCAGGTACTGCCGGATCACGTCCCGGGCGGGGTGGTCCTTGGCGTCCTCGAGGATGGCCTGGAGCTTGCCCGGGTGGGGATTGGCGCTGATGTGGACGTGCATGTCCAGGCCCGACAGGAACGCCTCGAGCTGCCGCAGCCGGTCGGCGTCGGGGTCTTCGTGGACCCGGTAGATGAAGGGCAGCTCGGTGTTCCGGGCCAGCGCGGCCACGGTCTCGTTGGCGGCCAGCATGAAGTCCTCGATCATCTTCTCCGCCTCGCCCCGGGGCTCGCAGAGCACGTCCTCCGGCTCGCCTTCGTCGTTCAGTATGAACTCCGGCTCGTCGATCTCAAAGTCGATGGCCCCGCGGGCCTTGCGCTTCTCCCGGAGAACGTGGGAGAGCTCAAGCATGTCCGCGAGCGCCGCCTGCACCTCCGGGGCGATGTCCGCGTCGCCGCCGTCCCACAGACGGTTGACCGCCTGGTACGTGAGCCGCGCGTGGGAGTGGATGACCGACTCCACCAGCCGGTGGTCCGTCACCGCGCCGTCGCGGATGTCCATGAACAGGCTCATGGCCAGGCGGTCCGCGTCGGGCATCAGCGAGCAAAGATGATTGGACAGGCACTCGGGCAGCATGGGCACCGTCAGCCCCGGCAGGTACAGCGACGTGCCGCGGATGAGCGCGTCCTCGTCGATGGCGGTGCGGGGCCGGACGTAGTGGGACACGTCCGCGATGTGCACGCCGAGCCGCCAGCCGCCGTCGAGCTTCTCGATGGACACGGCGTCATCGAAGTCCTTGGCCGTCGCGCCGTCGATGGTGAACGTGAGCAGCTCGCGCAAGTCCTCGCGCCCCGCCGTGTCCTCGGCGCTGACCGACGCGGGCATCTCGTTCGCCTCGGCGGCCACGGCGTCGCTTACTTCGGTGGTGAAATCATGATCCTCGGCCACGGCCTTCATCAGCGCCCGCATGGACGAGCCGCCGCCCAGCACGCGCTCCACGCTCGCGTAGATGGGGCGGTTGTACTCGGGGTACTTCTCGATCCTGAGCCGCGCGATCTGGTCGTTCCTGACGTAGGACAAATCGCCGGTCAGCACCACGTCATAGGGGATGCGCAAATCGCAGGGCACGGCGGTGGCGACCTGCTTCACGTCGCCACGATGCGCGCCCTTCTTCGCGCGCTGCTCGATGCGCACGAACGCCGCGAAACCGTCCCGGCCGCGCTTCAATATCGTGTGCAGGGCGCACTTCAAGCCCGCCGGCCGCACCAATACCAGGTCGTCGGGCATGCAGCGCTCCGCGCCCGAGACCTCCACCTGCATGGACTCGCCGCCGTCCACGGGCCGGGCCAGCGGCGTGCCGTTGCGCTGGAAGCCGACCCTGGCGCGAACCAGCCCCGCGCCCGCCGCCGTGGTGTAGCGGCCCTTCTTGGTCCTGACGACCTCGCCCTCGGCGATGAGTGTCTCCAGCGCCGCCTCCACGTCGCGGACGCTCTCGCCGGTCAACTGGGACAGCTCCTTCGTGCCCTTGGGCAGGCCCTTGGATAAAAGCTCCATCAATCGCTCGTTCATGACGCTACCTGCGCTTCCTCGTCCTTCGGACGCTTCGGTTCGATCGCGATCTGTTCCACCCGCCGCCGGGCGACCTTCTCCACGGTCACGTGAGCGTCGCCGAAGTCGAAGCTGTCGCCGGGCTGGGGGAACCGCCCCAGCACCTCCAGCACCCAGCCGTTGACGGTGACGGAGTCGAAGGTCTCCGGGATGGGCAGGCGCTCCTTCAGGTCGTCCAGGCTCGCGCCGCCGGACACCCGCAACCCGCCGTCCGGCAGCTCCACGATGTCCTCCACCACCTCGTCGTGCTCGTCCCAGATCTCGCCCACAAGCTCCTCCAATATGTCCTCCATGGTGGCGATGCCCAGCACGCCGCCGTACTCGTCCATCACTACGGTCATGTGGTTCTTGGTCTCCTGCAAGCGCTTGAGCAACACCGGCAGCTCCGTGGTGGGCAGCACGCATAAGGGCTTGGACATCATCTGTCGGATGTCCGTGTCGCCCTTGCGGGTGTAGAAATCCTTCTCGTGGAGGATGCCCACGATGTTGTCCACGCTGCCCTCGTACACCGGGATGCGGGAGTAGCCGCTGTCCGCGAAGGCCCGCTCGATGTCCTGGACGGGATCGTCCACGTCCACCGCCGTCATGTCCACCCGGGGGGTCAGTATGTCCTCCACGGTCAGGTCGTTGAACTCGATGGCCGAGCGGATCAGCTCGCTCTCGTGGGAGTCGATCTCGCCGCCGCTCTCGGCCTCCTCCACGATGGTGATCAGCTCCTCCTCGGTGATGCCCTTCTCCCGGGCGGGCTTGAAGATGGAGTAGATGAATTTTCGCCACAGCGTGGTCAGGTAGATGATGGGCGACAGCAGCTTCAGGATGAGGCTCAGCAGCGGATAGAACGCGAACGCGACCGCCTCCGGGTGCTCCTTGGCGATGCTCTTGGGCGCGATCTCGCCGAACATTAGCACCACCACCGTCATCACCGCCGTGGACACCGACACGCCCCGGCCGCCGATCAGGTTCACGAACAGCACCGTGGCCAGCGACGCCGACAATATGTTCACGATGTTGTTCCCCACCAGTATGCCCGAGAGCAGCTTGTCGTAATTCTCCGCCAGCGCGAGCACCTTTTCGGCACGACGATTGCCCGCGTTGGCAAGGTTCTTGACCCGGACGCGGTTCAGGCTCGTGTATGCGGTCTCTGAGGCGGAGAAAAAGGCTGACAGCGCCACCAGCGCGATCAGCGTCAGTACCATACTACCGTTACTGTCCATTAAGGACCATCACGCTCCTTGGATATGAGGGAGTAGGGAGTAGGGGGCGGCGTTGCGCCGCCCGCCGTATGGGAGCATAGCTCCCCTTTTGTCAATCAACTAACCCCGCGACGTTTTCGGCGCGGTAGCCCAGCAGGTCGCGCAGCTTGGCGCGGTCGGGCAGGGAGGCCATCAGCACCTTGGTGTTGCCCACGAGGGTCACGTCGGCAAGCGCCGCGGGCACGACGACGGTGGCGAAGGTCGGGACCTCCATCGTCTCATCGCCCCACTTGAGTTCGCACGGGCTCATGGGGGTGAGGATGAGCATACGGTCTGTCTCGAGGGGCATTTTGCCGGAGAGGTTCAGCCGCGCCAGCTCGAAGTGCTCGTCCGAGATGTAATAGGTCACGCTGCCGCCCTTGCACAGCACCGTGGTGCCCTCGTTCTTGTCCAGCTTAAGGCCGGGGTCGGCCACGTCCAGCGCCTTTTCCACGTGCAGCGCGCGCTTGTTGCCCTGGGCGTCCGCGCGGTCCCAGTCGTAGAGGCGGTAGGCCAGGTCGCTGTTTTCGGCCAGCTCGTAGGCCTGTATGCCGCCGCCCAGGGCGTGGATCATGCCCGCGGGGATGTGGTAGACGTCGCCGGGCTGGACGTTCACCCGGCGCAGGTGGTCCGCCACGCGGCCCTCGGCCACGAGCTGTTTGAGGTCCGCGCCCTCGGCGTCCATGCCGTAGACGATGCTGGCCCCCGGCTCGGCGTTCAAGATCACCCAGGCCATGCTCTTGCCGCTTGAGTTTTCATGTTCTCGGGCATAGTCATCCCCCGGATGCACCTGCACGGACAGGTCGGACTCGGCGTCCAGCAGTTTGAGCAGCAGCGGGAAGCCGCCCGCGATCGGCCCGGTCAGCGCCTCGCCCCAAAGCTCGACCATCCGGGGCAGGGACTTCCCGGCGTGGGGGCCGTTGGACACCATGCTCTCCTGGCCTTCCATGACGGACACCTCGAGGCTCGCGCCGATGTTGCCCTCGGGGGCCTCCTTCATGAAGATGTCCCGAAGCGCGCAGCCGCCCCAGGGCGTGACCGCGCCGTGGATAAAGTGAGGGGTCATCAAAAGCGGATAGAGGTCCATAATTTGCATCCTCCTTCTTGCAAAAGATCACCGCGTCCTGTATACTGTTTGAGGGGATATCCCCTATACAAATTTATCATGAACGGGGCAAACTGTCAAGAGAGGAGGGCCAAACATGTTAAAAATTCATTCGGTCAGCGTGCGCGCCCTCGCGGAGTTTGCCGCCGAAAAGGGCGACCTGATCCCCGGCGGCGGGTCCTACGCCCGCATGCGCGAGGGGGTCCGGGGCCACCAGGCGCTCCAGGCGCTGCTGCCCTACAACTGGCAGCCGGAGATGCCCGTCAGCCGGGACATCGAGCTGGACGGCCACATCCTGCGCGTCCACGGCAGGGCCGACGCGGCCTATGTGGGCGAGGACCGGGTGTGCGTCCAGGAGATCAAGACCACGTCCAGGGACCCGGCCCTCATATTGAAGTACGACTATCCCGTCCACTGGGCCCAGGCGGAGATCTACGCGGCACTGCTGTGCATGAACAATGGCACAGACGCCGCCGAGGTCCGGCTGACCTATGCCCGCATGGACGGCAAGAAGCGTGAGTACGCCCAGGAATACGAGGCGGCGACGCTGAAAAAGCTCTTGCTGTCCTATGCGCGGCCCTACGTCAAGTGGATCGCCGCGGTGGACGGCTGGAAGGAGCGCTCCGCGCCTACGCTTCTGACCCTGCCCTTTCCCTACGACGACTATCGCGACGGCCAGCGCGAGATGGCGAAGGCGGTCTACGCGGCGATGAAGCGAGGCGGGAACGCGCTCATAGAAGCCCCGACCGGCATCGGCAAGACCGCGGCGTCGCTGTTCGGGGCGCTCAAGGCGCTGGGCAGGGGCTACGTCACCGCCATATTCTACCTGACCGCCCGTACCACGGGCCGCCGCGCCGCCGAGGACGCGCTGGACCGCATGCGGGCCTGCGGGCTGGTGCTGCGGTCGGTGACCATCACGGCCAAGGAGAAGTGCTGCCTGCTGGAGAAGCCCGACTGCATGGGCTGCCCCTACGCCTCGGGCTACTACGACCGCCGCCGGGACGCCCTCAAGGAGGCTGTGGGTCTGCAAAAGCTCGACGCCGACGCCATCCGCGACCTGGCGGTGGCGCACGAGCTGTGCCCCTTCGAGCTGTCGCTGGACATCTCCGAGACGGCGGACGTCATCATCTGCGACTACAACTACGCCTTCGACCCCCGCGTGCGCATCAAGCGCTACTTCGACACGCGCTCCAAGGCGGGCCTGCTGGTGGACGAGGCCCACAACCTGGCCGACCGGGCGCGGGAGATGCTGTCGGCGAGCCTGTCTGGGCGGCGGCTGTACGAGCTTCGGCGGGAGGTCGCCCGGTTCGAGGGCAAGGACAGCCCCATGGTACAGTTGATGGGACGGCTGCTGCCGGTCCTGCGGTGCGCCGAGGACGATATGCCCGAGTCCGGCGCGGAGCTGCCGGAGGCGCTGATCGAAGCGGTCAAGGCGTTCGCGGAGGCGGCGGGGGAGCTGCAGAGCGCCGAGCCGGAGATGCGGGACTTCATCTTCGAGGCCCAGTGGTTCGTGAACGTGGCCAAGCGCTTTGACACGGACAGCTACCGGGTGCTGACCCTGCCCCGGGAGGGCTTCCTGACCGTGCGGCTGTGGTGCTACGACCCGTCCAAACACCTGCGGCGGGCCTTCGACCGGGTGGGCGGCGCGGCGCTGTTCTCGGCTACCCTCGCGCCCATGTACTTCTATGCGAGCCAACTGGGCGTGGACGGCGACGACGACGAGGCGCTGACGCTGGAGTCGCCCTTTTCCCGGGAAAACCTCGGGGTGTTCCGGCTGTCCGTCCCCGTCACCCTCCAGGAGCGGGAGCGCACCCGGCA
>JAFUWR010000371.1 GCA_017471125.1 Clostridia bacterium
CGATGATGGCGGCGATCAGCAGCGCCAGCAGCACGATCTGCCATATCTTGCTTTTGCGATCCATGGTCAGGCCTCCTATGACGGTCGTCGACGTTATTGTACTTTCAATTATAGCATGATTGCGGGGAAATGAACAGACCCTAAGTCGATTTTTTTAAGCATCACTTTCTGTGCCGTCCACGATCGCGCCGCCGAGGCACACCTGCCCCTGGTAGAACACGGCGGACTGGCCGGGGGTGACGGCGCGCTGGGCGTCGGGGAAGGTCATATGGGCGGTGCCGTCTGCGAGGGTGAGGGCGCAGCGCTGGAGGGGCTGGCGGTGGCGCAGACGCACCTGGCACTCGTAGGGCGTGCCATCGGGCACGGGCGGGCGTCCGGCCAGCCACGTCAGCTCGGACCCCTCGGCGCGGTGAGTGTAGAGCAGGGGGGAGTCCTCGCCCTGCTGGACCACCAGCACGTTGTTCTCCAGGTCCTTCTTCACCACGAACCACCGCCGCCCGTCGCCGCCGCCGCCGATGCCCAGGCCGCGCCGCTGGCCCAGGGTGTAGTACATCAGGCCGATGTGGGTGCCGACCTTGCGGCCGTCGGTGGTCACCATGTCGCCGGGCTGGGCGGGCAGGTAGTGGGACAAAAACTCCCGGAAGTTGCGCTCGCCGATGAAGCACACGCCGGTGGAGTCCTTCTTCTCGCTGACGGGGATGCCGTTGTCCCGGGCGAGCTGTCGGATCTGGGCCTTGGTCATGTTGCCCACGGGGAACAGCGCCCTGGACAGCGCGCGCTGGTTTATCATGTAGAGGAAGTAGGTCTGGTCCTTGTTCTCGTCCGCGGCCCGGAGCAAGCGGTACTCGCCGTCCACACGGTCGATGTTCGCGAAGTGGCCGGTCACCAGCTTCTCGGCCCCTAACTGCTCGGCGAAATTCAGGAACACGTCGAACTTGATCTCCCGGTTGCACAGCACGTCCGGGTTCGGTGTGCGGCCCCGGCGGTACTCGTCCAGGAACCGGGTGAACACCCTGTCCCAGTACTGTTGGGCGAAGTTCACCGAGTAGTAGGGGATGTCCAGCCGCTCGCACACCGCCCGGGCGTCCGACCAGTCCCGCTCGGCGGTGCAGACGCCGCTGTCGTCCTTCTCCTCCCAGTTCTTCATGAACACGCCGATCACCTCGTGGCCCGCCCGCTTCATCAGCATCGCCGCCACCGAGCTGTCCACGCCGCCCGACATGCCTACCACTACGCGCATGGTGAACCTCCCTGAAAAAATTGGGAATTGGGAATGGGGAATGGGGAATGGGGAATTGAAGCTGCCGGCAGACGCGCAACGCATCATATCAAAGCGGCAGCGCTATTTCATTCCCCATTCCCAATTCCACATTCCCCATTATTATACCGATGTGCTGCGGCGTATGCAACCATCATAACATTAACAACGAAGGCCGTCTTGCTTTCCCCCGGACATTATGATATGATAGTGGGGATGAAAAAACCTATGGGGGGTATGGGGAATGGCGGCGATACCGCGGGCGCTTCGGGATTTCTTCGGGGAGCATCCCCGGCTGGCGCTGGCGTTCTCCGGCGGCGCGGACAGCGCGTATCTGTTGTACGCGGCGACGGCCTGCGGGTGTGACGCGGCGGCGTACTGCGTGAAGTCGGCGTTCCAGCCGGGGTTCGAGCTGGACGACGCGCGGCGGCTGGCGGCGTCCCTGGGCGCTGGGCTGCGGGTCATCGAGGCGGACGTGCTGGCCGACCCGGACGTGCGGGCCAACCCCAAAAACCGCTGCTACTACTGCAAGCGGCAGATATTTTCAAAGATCATCGAGAGAGCGAAGGCCGAGGGGTACGACGTGGTCGTCGACGGCACCAACGCCTCGGACGACCTGAACGACCGGCCCGGCGCGCGGGCGCTGGAGGAGTTGGGCGTGCTGTCGCCGCTCCGGCTGTGCGGCATCACCAAGGACGAACTGCGCGGCTATTCCCGGGAGGCGGGGCTGTTCACGTGGGACAAGCCCGCCTACGCCTGCCTCGCCACCCGGGTGCCCGCAGGCACGCCCATCGACTTAGACACCCTCGCCCGGGTGGAGCGGGCCGAGGCGGCGCTGTTCGCGCTGGGCTTCACGGACTTCCGCTGCCGGGTGTTCCACGGCGCGGCGCGGCTTCAGTTCCCCGCGGCGCAGGTGGAGGAAGCCGCCCGCCGGCGGGGGGAGCTACGGTCGGCATTGGCACCGTGGTTTGATGTGATATTGATGGATACGGAGGACAGGGGCTGAATGGATCGGGAGGCATTGTTGAGCGCGCTGAACGCGGTGCGCGACGGGGCGATGACCCCGGGGGAGGCGCTCAAGCTGATGGACCGCGCCCCCTTCGAGGACATCGGCTTCGCCAAGATCGACCACCACCGCGCCCTGCGCAACGGGGCGTCGGAGGTCATCTACGGCGCGGGCAAGACGGCGGAGCAGATCTGCGCCATCGTGGGCCGGATGCTGGACGCCGGAGTCGAGAACATACTCATCACCCGCATGGACGCGGACAAGGCCGCGGCGGTGGCGAAGGTCGCGCCGCTGCGCTACGAGCCCGCCGCCCGGGTGGGCGTCGCCAATCCCGTCGAGCGCGAATTGGTCGGGCGGGTGGTGGTGGCCTCCGGCGGCACCAGCGACCTGGCCGTGTGCGAGGAGGCCGCGCTGACCGCCGAGACCCTGGGCAGCCGGGTGATACGGCTGTACGACGTGGGCGTGGCGGGGCTGCACCGGCTGCTGGCCCACATCGACGACCTGCAGACCGCCCGGTGCGTGGTGGCCGTGGCCGGCATGGAGGGCGCGCTGGCCAGCGTGGTCGGCGGGCTGGTGGACTGCCCGGTCATCGCCGTGCCCACCTCCGTGGGCTACGGGGCCAACTTCGGTGGGCTGTCCGCGCTGCTGTCCATGCTGAACTCCTGCGCCAGCGGCGTCTCCGTGGTCAACATCGACAACGGCTTCGGCGCGGGCTACCTGGCCAATCGAATCAACCGCATGAAGGGCATTGACACATGAAGACGCTTTACATCG
>JAFUWR010000372.1 GCA_017471125.1 Clostridia bacterium
GGCCCGGTGGCGAACCCCCGTCCCAATCCCCAGCCCGGTCCCAACAACGGCATGGGCCGCGGCGGCAGGGGAGGGCAGGGCGGCGTGCCCGGCCCCGGCGGCGGACGCAGAGGCGTATAAAGATATTGCCCGACAGGCGCGTGACCTGTCGGGCATTTCTGTGTTCTTGTATCAGACCTCGGCGATGAGCTCCTTGCTGTGCTCGCGGTTCATCTTCAGGCACATCTCGAAGAACTTCTCCAGCGGCACGTTGTGCAGCTGTTGCTTGACGCCGCGCACCGTGATGGACACCGTGCGCTCGGCCACCTCCTTGTCGCCCACGACGACGATGTAGGGGTCCTTCATGGTCTTGAAGTTCTTGATCTTGGTGTTCATGTTCAGGTCGGCGTAGTCGGCCTCCACGCGGATGCCCAGGTCCTGAAGCTTCTCCTCGATCTCCTTGGCGTACTCGTTGTGCTCCACGCGGATGGGCACCAGGCCCACCTGCATCGGCGACATCCAGAAGGGGAAGTTGCCCTTGAAGTGCTCGATGATGATGCCGATGAAGCGCTCGAGGGAGCCGTAGATGGCGCGGTGGATGACCACGGGCATGGCCGTTCCGCCCTCCTTGGTGGTGTAGGTCAGGCCGAAGTTGTGCGGGAGCTGGAAGTCCAACTGGATGGTGCCGCACTGCCACTCGCGGCCCAGGGCGTCCTTGATCTGGAGGTCGATCTTCGGGCCGTAGAACGCGCCGTCGCCCTCGTTGATCTCGTAGCCGCCCTCGCCGTACTTGTTGTCCAATATCTTCTTGAGCGCCGCCTCGGCCCGGTTCCAGACCTCGATGTCGCCCATGAAGTCCTCGGGACGGGTGGAGAACTCGGCGCGGTAGGTAAGGCCGAAGGTGCCGTAGATCTCGTCGGCGATGTCCATGATGTCGGCGATCTCCTGCTCGATCTGCTCCTCCATGACGAAGGTGTGGTCGTCGTCCTGCCGGAATTCCTGCACCCGGAACAGGCCGTTCATCTGACCGGACTTCTCCTTGCGGTGCAGCACGTCGTACTCGCTGTAACGGATGGGAAGCTCCTTGTAGGAGTGCAGCGTCCGCTTGTAGGTCATCATGGCGTTCGGGCAGTTCATCGGCTTCGCGCCCATGGTGTCGTCCAGATCGCGGTTGAACAGCGCGCTCTGGGCCGCCAGCCGCACGGTGACGTTGTCCGCCGCGCCCTCCTGGAGGTTGGTCACCACGCTCGGGATCTCGGCGTCCGCGGACAGCCAGCCGGAGATGCCGGGCACCATGAACATGTTGTTCTGGTAGTGGGCCCAGTGGCCGGAGATGAGCCACAGCTTCTTCTTGTTGATGACAGGCGCGGAGATCTCGGTGTAGCCGTGCTTGTCCTGGATGCCGCGGGAATAGGCCAGCAGCGCCTGGTACATCTTCCAGCCGCGGGGGAGCCAGTAGGGCATGCCGGGGGCGGTCTCGTCGAACATGAACAGGTCGAGCTGCGTGCCGATCTTCTTGTGGTCGCGCTCCATGGCCTCCTTGAGCCACTGGAGGTGGTCCTTCAGGCCCTGCTTGTCCGTGAAGGCGTAGACGTACACGCGCTGGAGCTGCTCGCGGTGCTCGTCGCCGCGCCAGTAAGCGCCGGCCACGCTGCGCACCTGGAAGGCCGCGTTCATCAGCTCCTGGGAGTTGGACACGTGGGGGCCGCGGCACAGGTCGATGAAGTCGTCACCGGTCCAGTAGCAGGTGATCTTCTCGTCCTCGGGCAGGTCGCGGATCAGCTCGGTCTTGAACTTCTGGCCCTTGAATTGCTCCAGCGCTTCCTCACGGGTCAGCTCCTTGCAGGTCCAGTCCTCGCGGCGCTTGATGATCTCGCGCATCTTGTCCTCGATGGTCTTGAAATCCTCGGCGGAGATGGCGACGGGAAGCTCGAAGTCATAGTAGAAGCCGTCCGCGATCTGCGGGCCGATGGCGTACTGCACCTTGTCCGCGCCGTAGATCTCGATGACCGCTTTTGCCAGGATGTGCGCCAGAGAATGGCGGTATACCTGCAGCAATTCTTCGCGTTCCATAGCGATCCTCCTGGTAGTATAATGTTGGTTGGCTGCCGGATGCGAGACGCTTTCGACAGCTGCGGCGCGGATGATATTGCGCGCCATGATGAGAGAAGGCCAGTTTGTAAGAAAAAAACACCCTTACAATACCGGCAGGTATCGTAA
>JAFUWR010000373.1 GCA_017471125.1 Clostridia bacterium
CCCGGGCCACGCCGTGCAGCGCCTCGTTCCACCAGTTGTAGGCCGGCACGCCCAGCCGGTCGATGGCCGGCGCGTCGAAGCGGAGCTGGCTCGCCGCCTCGGAGACGGTCATGCGGGCGACGAGGGCTTCGGCGGATTTCCTTGCTTGTTCTCTATTCATGATACACACGCTCCAATATTTGTTGCTCTCATTATATGCCCTCCCCTCCGCCGTTGTCAAGCGCCCACAAAATCGCCCACATCATTAACGGTAAATCAACTCAAACGCGGCGCGGATATGGTAAAATGAATAGAGTGTATTTTGGGAGTACAGCGATACGATGGATACGAACAAGAGGAAAAAGACGAAGGGGGCCGCGGCGCGGCCCCGGCAGGTCCGCGCGGCGAAGGCCCCGCGCAGGCTGACCAAGGCCGAGCGCCTGCGGAAGAAGCGCGCCAGGCGCTACGCCTGGCGGGCGGGGCTCTGCGTGCTGACGGTCATCGGCGTGGTATTGGTGGGCCTGCTGTTCGCGGGCTACGCGGGCTTCAAGGGCCCGTCCCCGACGGTGGGCGACGCGCTGACCATGTCGATGCTCGAGACCAGCGCGCTGAAATTCGTGCCGCGCATCTATTACAGCGCCTCCGAGATGGACGCCATCATCGCTCGCAACGCGGTGGATACCGGCGACAGCGAGACGGACACCTCCATGATCGTCATCTCCAGGCCCACGCCGGAGCCGGACCCGAACGCGGTCGAGGTCGAGGCGGTCGCGGCCACCATAGCGCCCAGCCCCACGCCCGTGCCGGAGAACCTGCTGCTTTCTGAGGACGGCATCGAGGTCTACGCGGTCAAGGGCGGCACCTACACCGGCTACATGATGATCGTCTTAGACCCCGCCCGGGTCACCTGCGGCACCTGCCGGGACAGCTTCAACCGCAAGGCGGGCCTGCAATTGAAGGACATCGCCGCGCGCTACAACGCGCTGGCGGCCATCAACGGCGGCGGCTTCGAGGACTCCGGCGGCGCGGGCAACGGCGGCACGCCCATCGGCCTGGTCATCTCCGACGGCAAGGTCATGCACACCGGCGGCGACTCCGGCGACTTCTACGCCACCGTGGGCTTCAACCAGGACAACGTGATGATCATCGGCAAGATGTCGGCCAAGGAGGCCCAGGCCAAGGGCATCCGCGACGCCATGACCTTCGGCCCCCGGCTGATCGTCAACGGCGAGCCGGCCAGCGTCAAGGGCGTCAGCTCGGGCCTCAACCCCCGCACGGCCATCGGCCAGCGGGCGGACGGCGCGGTGCTGATGCTGGTCATCGAGGGCCGCCAGTCCTCGAGCCTGGGCGCGACCTATTCCGACCTCATCAAGATCATGGTGCAGTACGGCGCGGTGAACGCCATCAACCTGGACGGCGGCTCCTCCTCGCTGATGTACTACAAGGGCGAATACCTGAACAACGGCGTGGTGCTGACGGGCTCCCGCAACATGCCCACGGCGTTCATCGTGCGGTGACGGAGGCGGAAAATGATCAAGAAAAAGAAAAAGCGCCTGCTGGACAGCCGCTTCTATCGGGTGTACTTCGTGGTGGTGGCGGCGGCGCTGGTGGCGATCCTGGTGTTTACCGTGTGGCTGATGGGCTACCTGCGGGAGTACGAGTCCGCCCAGCCCATCTACGTGGCCCAGGACGTGGCCAGGCTGTTCGAGCAGAAGGACTTCGCGGACCTTTACGCGCTGGACAGCGCCGCGGAGCGCGTCTCGGGCGGGGACAGGGACGCCTATGTGGAGAACCTGACCGAGCTGGCCGCGGGGAAGGACGTGCAGTGGTCCGAGGGCTTCAGCGAGACCGAGGACCGGCACACCTACAACGTGACCCTGGACGGCGACCGCTTCGCCTCCTTCACGCTGGTCAAGAGCGGCCGGGCCACCCGCCGGGGGCACCCGCTGTGGACCCTGGGGTACGTGACCACCAACGTGGCCGTGGAGGAGACGCCGGTGGAGACGCCCGAGCCCACCTCCGCGCCCACGCCCGCGCCCGCCGCGCAGGTGCGCGTCACGGCGCTTCGGGGCTACACGGTGTACGTGGACGGCGTGGCGCTGACCGTGGAGAATTCCGCGATGACCGAGAAGCCCCTGTATGAGGAGGGCTTCCTGCCGGAGAACGTGGGCAACCCCGTCCTGGTGACCTATGAGTACGGCGTGCCCGACGCCGCCGCGCCCGAGGTGGTGGTGACGGACACCTTCCAGAGCCCGATGCCGCTTAAGCAGACCGCCGAGAACACCTGGGTCTGCGGCATGACGGAGAGCGAGGCGTTCAAGAGCCAGTTCGCCGAGGCGTCGCTGACGCTGGCGAAGAACATCGCCAAGTATACCTCCAAGGACGGCTCCAAGGACGCCATACTCAAGTATTGCGCCAAGGACTGCCCCGCCCGCACCGTGTTCAACAACCTGAGCAACCAGTACGCCACCCCCCACTCCCAGGTGACCTTCCAGAACGAGAACGTGGGCGAGTTCTACCAGCTCTCCGACGATTGCTTCACCTGCCGGGTGACCTTCGACTACCTCATGAAGACCAAGGACGGCGTCAAGACCGACCCCACCGCCTATACCTTCTGCATCGTCATGTCGGGGGA
>JAFUWR010000374.1 GCA_017471125.1 Clostridia bacterium
CGTCCGCGTCCACGTCCGCCGCCTTGGGCTTGCTGCTCTTCCACGTCAGCACCGTCCGCGCCGTCTCGGGCGCCAGCACCGCGTCGAGCTGGAGGTCGTCGCCCACGTCGACCGTCGCCGCCTTGCCCTGGTCGAGGCTCACGCCCGTGGGCTTGTAGGGGTCCTTCACCGTCACGGTGATGGTGGCCTTCTTTTTATTTGCCGTCGTCGCGGTGATGGTGGCTTTGCCCTCTGTGAGCGCCGTCACCAGGCCGTCCTGGTCCACGTCGGCCACCTTGGGCTTGCTGCTCTTCCACGTCAGCACCGTCCGCGCCGTCTCCGGGGCCAGCACCGCGTCCAACTGAAGGTCGTCGCCCACGTCCACCGTCGCCGCCTTGCCCTGGTCGAACTTCACGCCCGTGGGCTCGTAGGGGTCGCTGATCTTGATGGTCAGCGTGCGCTTCTTGCCGCCGTCGGGCTTGAACTCGATCTTCGCGGTGCCCTTCGCCAGCGCGGTCACCAGGCCGTCGCCGTCCACCGACGCCAGCTTCGGGTTCTTCGACGTGAACACGCCCGTCTCGCCCGCATTCACCGCGATCTGCAGCGATTCCTCCACGTCCATCGCCGCCGAGGCCTTCGAGCCCGTCAGCGTCACGCTCGGCGCCCCCGCCGACAGCAGGTATTCCGACGCGGGCACGGCGTACTCGATCAGCTCCGTGTCCGCCGCCTCCGCCACGTACTGCTCCATCTCCGCCGGCGCCTCCGCCAGACCCGCCATGGACAGCAGCATGGCGATGATGAGCGTCACCGATATGATCCGCATGTGCTTCACTTGAAAGCCTCCTTCTCGCCCGATACCCGCGGCACGCCCGCGTCCCGCGCATGCACGATGGTACTTTATACCATTATAACATATCCCCCGGCCCCGGGCAATAAGGAATCTTGTCCCTGCGATGGCTTCGGTGTAATGTTTTTTTATCATAAGATAACACAAGGGGACGGTCGAACCAGAGGACCGTCCCCTTATGTTATGTCATCTGCTAAATCGGCGTGCATGGCATAACCTATGATGGCAGGGACATGCAGAGATTATTCCTTAAAATCAATTTTCCCGTTGCGCAAATAGCATTTGTGTGGTATAATTTATGTGGGTTATTATATCTATAAGTGAAGGAGGGGCACCGCGAATGAATCCTGTGTTAAAATATAGGGGTGGAAAATCGCGGGAAATTCCCCGCTTTCTTCAATGCATTCCAGATGATTTTAATCGTTATATCGAACCGTTTTTCGGCGGCGGCGCAGTCTATTTTTATCTTGAACCTGAGAACGCCATAATTAACGATGTAAATGAGCGCCTTATGCTGTTCTATCGTCAATTACGAGACAGCTACCCGGAAATGAGAGTGCAACTTGACAAGCTTCAGCACGTATATGAAGCAAATCAAGCAGCATATAAAAAACTGAAAGCGCTAAGTCCCGACGAACGTGTGCCTAATGCAAATGAAGATTTATATTACAAAATGCGTGAACTGTTCAACCACCCTGACGGTAGCTTATTAGACGGGGTAATATATTTCTTTATCAACAAGACAGCATATTCTGGTATGATTAGATATAACAGCAACGGCGAATATAACGTGCCGTTTGGACGCTATCCCAACTTGAACACACAGTTAGTTACAAAACAACATAGCCGCCTATTACAAGGCGCTGAACTGTACAACTATGACTATCGGCAGATATTCGACATGGCGGAAGAAGATGATTTTATTTTCCTTGACCCGCCGTATGATTGTGTATTCAATGACTATGGCAATATAGACATGATGAACGGTTTTGATGAAGCAGAACATCGGCGTTTAGCGGAAGATTTTAGAAATCTGCCTTGCCGCGCACTTATGGTTATTGGGAAAACTCCTTTGACGATGGAATTGTACGGCGAATATGTTTTTGATGAGTATTATAAAAACTATGCCGTAAATATTAGAAACCGTTTTAACAATGACAAAATGCACATCATTGTCAAGAATTATTAGGGCATAGGGGGTTTAGCGTATGGCAACTTCTGATTTGAAACATAAAGCCCTGTTTTTTACTACTTCACCCCGTACTCCAGCTAAAATGATACCTGAAATACAGTTGCTTTGCGAACATTTTAGCGGACGGAAGTGGAATAAGCACTCACAGGTGGAGTTTTTAGACCTTTTAGTGCAGACAGACTTCTTTGAGGGGAGTGGTTCGCCAAAAAATAAAGACTTTAGTGCAAGAGATAGGATAAATAGAGCGCCAAAGGCTTTAGGTTTTGTTGACCTATCCCCACATATTGAGTTAACAAACGCCGGAAAAGCGTTAATATATGGAAACAGGCCACAGGAAGCCTTTTTACGGCAGTTGTTGAAATTTCAATTTCCTTCCCCATATCATAGAGAAGCTGATACGGTCAAAGGGACTTTCTTTATCAAGCCATATTTAGAAATCATGCGGCTTATTCGCGATTTAGAAAGTCTCTCTTTTGATGAACTAAAAATCTTTGCTCTCATGATGACCGATTATAGACAGTATGATGCCGTAAAGACTGCAATCCTTAATTTCAGAGCCGAAAAAGAAGCCCACATAGGGCAATATAAAAAATTCGTCGATGAAAAATGGACAGACGCGCTCTTGCAGACTTATTCCGACGATATAGACGCAGGAAAAACAAAAACAAGAGAAACGACCGATAAGAGTTTGAAAAAGTTCCTAACCACAAAGAAAAAGAATACAAGGGATTATACCGACGCTTGTTTCCGATACTTACGTTACACGGGGCTTGTGTCTATTTCGCATAAGAATCGTTCTATTTCTTTCTATCCCGACAAGCTGAAAGAAGTTGACTTCATTCTTGCCAGTGTGGACAGAAAACCTGTTTTTGTGGATGATGCGGAACGGTATAAGGAATATCTGTTCAACGCAGCAATCCCCGCGCTATATGTCGATAATATTACAAACGTTATTGACCATCTTATGCGCATAAGTGGATATACTCAACGGCAGCTTGCAGGCAAGAGCATTGAAGAACTGAAAGATATTCGGGACGCTATTGTCGCGGAGCGAAAAGAAGCTGTCATCAAAGCGCAGGTAACAGAAATAAAATCCTATGCTCTGTATTCGGAAATCATAGATACTTACAACGAAATCATTTCTGATGGGTATTATGACGCGCCGCTTATGCTTGAATATAATACATGGCGCGCAATGACAATGCTTGACGGCGGAAATATAAAAGGTAATTTCAAGTTTGACGATGTGGGACAGCCTCTTTCTACTGCGTCCGGCAATATGCCGGATATTGAATGCGATTATGAGGATTTTGTTCTGTCCGTAGAAGTGACGATGCAGCATGGTCAACGCCAATATGAAAGCGAGGGCGAGCCCGTTGCGCGTCATTTTGGGCAAATGAAAAAGAGGACAGGCAAGGAAGCATATTGTATATTCATCGCGCCAACGATCAACAAAGCATGTTTGGCACACTTCTTTGCACTGAACAAAATAGGCATATCATACTATGGCGGAAAAACAAAAATCATTCCGCTTGAATTAGACCAGTTTATGCGGCTTGTGGACAACTCATACAACTATCACACGCAGCCAACCCCGCATGATATCCGGCAATTTCTTGATGAAGTCATGCGGCAAGAAGAACTTGCAGCAGACGAAAACGACTGGAGTGATAGAATACAAAATTGTGTCGCACAATGGTTAGTTGCATAGTTTATGACATTATCTATCATCGTAGCGCAAGGGGACGGTCCTCCACGTTCGACCGTCCCCTGTATTTCTTCTGTTTTACTTCTTCCTGACGGGATAGCAGACCTCGGTGACGAATTCATCGGGGTCGTGGGTATCGCGCGGGTTGACGTGGTAGATATTGAACATGGGGCCGTCGGGCGCGTAGCCGTTCCGCTCGATCCACGTGACGACGGCGGCGTATACCTCCACGATCCGAACATAGCTGCCCCGGTAGACGCAGCTCGCGACGGTGACCTCCGGCAGGGTCCTGAACTTCACGTGCTCCGTGTCGGGGTAGCTGCCCTTGACGGTCTTCCAGGCCATCATCTCCACGTCGCGCTCCTTGTACTCCCCGTCGAGGAAGGTGACGGCGCAGAGGCAGGGGTCGGCCTCCGCCATATCCATGCGGCAGGTCTCCTCCGCCAGCACGCCCCAGATCATCGCCTCGTCCTCGTAGCGGGGCAGGGTCATGTGGACGGTGGCGGCGTAGCGCTCGGGGATGGTCTTGAGGGTCACATCATAGCTCATGGTCTTGTCCTTTCTCAGCCGCTCATGGGCTGCCTCCAGGAGCGTCAGACGCCGCGCCGTGTCGCGGGCGAGGGCCTCCAGCTCGGCCCGCCGCGCCGCGAAGAACCGCTCGAGCTGGTCCTTGTCGTCGCAGACCTCGAGGATCCTGACGATGTCCGCCAGGGAGAAGCCCATGTCCTTCAGCGCCGCGATGCGGTTCGCCGTGGGCAGTTGGTCCTCCCGGTAATAGCGGTAGTCGGTGAAGCGGTCGATCTCGGCGGGCTTCAGCAGGCCGATCTCGTCGTAGTGGCGCAGCATCCTGACGCTGACCCTGGAAAGTTTTGAAAATTCTCCGATCTTCAGCATGGCGGTACCTCCCTGCGGGGTCTTGTTGAGCTCACGTCCATCATAATGCCTGCCACAGTGTGAGAGTCAAGGGGTCTTGCCGGATAAATTTTCTACCGCTCGTCGCGCAGCAGGGCATACCAGCTTGTGTCGCATATGCCCTGGTTGTTCCTGTCGGCGCTGCGCAGGGTGCCCTCGTAGCGCATGCCGCACTTCTGCATGACCATCCCGGAATGGGGGTTCCGCGGGTCGTGGCGGCTCTCGACACGGTTCGCGCCCACGCTGTCGAAGAAGAAGTCCATCACCGCCTTCAAGGCCTCCGTCATGATCCCCCGACGCCACCAGCGCTGTCCCAGGCAATAGCCGATGTGCGCGATGCCGACATCGTCATTCAATTCGACCGCGGAGATGCTGCCGATGGGGTCGCGCCCGTGCGCTTTCAATACGATCGCCCACTGGTAATAGTCCGCCCGCCCATAGGACGCCACCCAATCCCGCAATACCGCCCGCGTGACCTCCACGCTGGCGTGCGGGGGCCAGGTCAGGAACCGCGTGACCTCCGGGTCGGAGGCCCAGTTTTCGTACATCGCCTCCGCGTCGCGCATCTCAAACGGCCTCAATATGAGCCTCTCCGTCTCCAGCCGTCGCGTGCCACAGTGTCGCATCTGCTTTCCCTCCTCAAAGGATATTCGATCCTTCATCATATCACCTCATCGGGACAGGTCCACGGTCAGTTCTGCACCGTCAGGTCCCTGACCCACTTTTCCTTTTTCAGCCACAGGTCGGCGGCAACGACCTTGACGATGCCGGTCAGCTTCAACACGCCGTAGATCATGACCGGGCCCCAGTCCGTCAGCCGCGCCAGCAGCAGGATGCCGGGGATGTCCACCGCCATCGTACTGCCTCCCAACTTGAAAAAGTGACCGTTCGTTCACCCATTATAGCGAACGAACGGTCACTTGTCAAAGGGCATTCTCACCGCGCCCGGACCTCATAGCGCCGGTACGCGGCCCCGGCCAGCATGAGCAGCGCCGCGCCGACCGCGGCCCAGCAGAGCGGCGCGTACTGCATGACCGTGAGCCTCGCGCCGAACAGCGTCACCGTGATGTAGTTGTCGAACAGCCACGACCCCACGAACGCCCCCGGCATCAGGCTGGTCAGCAGCTTCAACGGCCTGCCCGGCA
>JAFUWR010000375.1 GCA_017471125.1 Clostridia bacterium
CATGTATAATTATGCCATCCTCCGGCGCGAAGCGCGCGACATGACGCGGCGGCGCCGGCCTACGACAAAAGGAGGGGACGACTTTGAAGAAACTGATCGCACTGCTGCTTGCCCTGATGCTGGCGACGGCGGGCCTGGCGGCGTTCGCCGAGGCGGCCGAGCCGGTGGAGCTGATCGTGGCCATCAACGCCCAGTTCACCACCCTGGACCCGGCGCTGAACACCGAGACGGTGAACAACTACGCCATCACCCACATGTACGCGGGCATGTTCGCCAAGGACGAGGACAACAACGCCGTCAACGAGCTGTGCGACACCTATGAGGTGTCCGACGACGGCCTGGTGTACACCTTCCACATGGTCAAGGACGCGGTCTGGTCCGACGGCGTGCCGGTGACCGCCAACGACTTCGTGTACTCCTACCTGCGCGCGCTGTCCTACGGCGCGGACAACGCCTGGGCCGTGTACGACATGGTGAGCTACGTCGAGGGCGCCGCGGACTACAACGCCGCCGCGCTGGAGGCGGGCGAGAGCTTCGACTGCACCGTCGAGGACGCCAGCGCCGTGGGCTTCAAGGCCCTGGACGACTACACCCTCGAGGTGAAGCTGAGCACCCCGCTGCCCTACCTGACCAAGCTGATGGCCTCCAACGCCTGGCTGCCGGTGCGCGCGGACTTCGCGCCCCAGCACGAGTCCCTGTGGGCCTATGACGGCGGCTATCCCACCTCCGGCGCGTTCACACTTCAAGAGTGCAACGAGAACGAGAACTGCGTGCTCCAGAAGAACCCCAGCTACCTGCACGCGGACCTGGTGACCGTGGACACCATCAACTACATCGTCATGACCGACGGCGCGGCCCAGACCCTGGCCTTCAAGAACGGCGAGATCGACGTGGCCCTGGGCGTGGACACCGACACCGCGGCCTCCTACATCGACACCGACAACCTGTGGATCATGCCCCGCGCCTCGAACTACTTCCTGGCCATCAACTCCGGCGCCACCGGCCCCGACTGGGCCAAGGACGCCAACATCCGCCGCGCGCTGGCGCTGGCCATCGACCGCGACGCGCTGGTGGACGTGCTGGGCGGCGCGATCATCTACCAGCCCCTGTACGGCTACGTGCCCAAGGGGGTCAGCGGCGTCGACGGCGACTTCCGCGAGGAGGGCGACGCCGACGGCTATACCCTGACCTACGATCCCGAGCAGGCCAAGGCCCTGCTGGCCGAGGCGGGCTATGACGAGTCCAACCCGCTGTCCATCGTCTACAAGTACTCCAACAACGGCATGCACGGCGACGTGGCCACCATGCTCCAGGCCTTCTGGAAGGCCATCGGCGTGGACACCACCTTCGAGGCCGTCGAGAGCGGCGTGTTCTACGACCAGCTCGACCAGGGCGACTTCGAGATCTCCCGCTACGGCTACACCGCCTCCGACGACGCCAAGCAGTTCCTGGACCTGTGGACCCGCTCCATGCAGGTCGTGGCCGCCGTGGACGACGAGGCGTTCGACAACATGCTCGTCGAGGCCGCCAAGCTGACCGACCCCACCGAGTATTACACCGAGCTTCACAAGATCGAGGATTACTTCTGCGACGAGAACGTCTATGTGATCCCGCTGTTCAACTACGCCGACCCCGCGCTGCTGCAGGACGGCATCACCGGCTATCGCATGCTGGGCGATCACGTGGACTTCAGCCGCGTGGTCATCGAGCGGTGACGATGCCCCAAACCATCCATTGACGCCATCGGGGAGTGACTTTGCGCGCTCCCCGTATTGGCGTTTATTGAGGAGAGACACTATGCAACCTGTGACCATCGCTTCGCTCATGGACATCGCCACGCTGTCGGGGCCGGTGCTGAGCCCGGACGGCAAGCACGCGGCCTACGTGGTCGAGCGGCAGAACTACAAGAAGAACCGCTACGACGCCTGTATCCATTTGCTGGATTGCGGGACGGGCGCGTCCCGGCAGATGACCTTCTCCGGAAAGGAATCGGACCCCGTCTGGGAGGACGCGCACACGCTGCTGTTCCCCGCCCAGCGGGACGAGGACGATGAGCCCAAGAAGCGGGAGAAGAAGTCGGCGTTCTACCGGCTGGACATCCGCGGCGGCGAGGCGCGGCGGGCGTTCGAGGTGCCGCTGAAGGCCGAGGGCCTGAGGCCGCTGGGCGACGGGCGGTTCGTGGTGGCCGCGGAGGTCGATCTCAACGCGCCGCCGGAGGACCTGGACGAGCTGCTGCTGAAGGACTGGGACGACTACCACGTGATCGAGGAGGTCCCCCTGTGGGCCAACGGCAAGCGCTTCGTGTCCGGCCTGCGGACGGCGCTGTACCTGTTCGACCCGGGGGATGGCGCTTGTAAGAAGCTGACGCCCGACAGGTTCAACGTGGAGAAGTTCGACATCAGGGGCGGCAGGGTGCTGTACGCCGGGCAAGAATACGCGGACGTGGTCACGTCCTACGGCGAGGTCCGGCTCTACGACGTCGAATCTGAGGCGACGCGGACGCTGGTCGCGCCGGGCAAGTACAGCGTGGGCGAGGCCCTGCTGACCGACGGCGGCGCGGCGCTTTCATTGAGCACGCTCGAGCCCTGGGGCACGGGCCAGCTCCACGACTGGTATCGGTACGACCTTTCCACCGGCGAACTGCGGATGGCCGCGATGATGGATCTCTACATCGGCTGCGCGGGCGTGACCGACTGCGCCAAGGGCAGCGGCAAGAGCGCCGTCGCGGTGGGGGAGGACGTGTACTTCATCGCCCAGCGGGAATACCGCGCCGAGGTCTGCCGCCTGAACGCCGACGACACGGTGGAGACGGTCGTCCCCTTCGAGGGCGCGGCGCTGTGGCTGGACGCGGACGCGAAGCATGTGCTGTTTACCGCCGCCGCGCCGGACGGCCTGCCCGAGGTCTACGGGACGGCGGACGGCGTAGCCGTGCGGCTGACGGGACACAACGAAGCCTATCTCAGGGAACACGACATCGCCAAGGCCGAATACATCCCATTCACGAACGCGGACGGCGTCAGGATCGACGGCTGGGTGCTCAAGCCCGCGGGCTTCGACCCGGACGAGCGCTACCCCGCGGTGCTGGAGATCCACGGCGGCCCCCGCTGCGCCTACGGCACGCTCCTCGTCCACGAGATGCAGGCGCTGTGCGGCGCGGGCTACGTGGTGTTCTTCTGCAACCCCCGGGGCAGCGAGGGCTACGGCGAGGCGTTCGCGGACCTGCGCGGGCGGTACGGCGACATCGACTTCAAGGACCTGATGGCCTTCACCGACCACGTGCTCGAGGCCGTGCCCCAGATCGACCCCAAGCGCGTCGCGGCCTGCGGCGGCTCCTACGGCGGGTTCATGTGCAACTGGATCGAGGGCCACACTGACCGTTTCGCGGCGCTGGCGTCCCAGAGGTCCATCTCCAACTGGGTGTCCGACTACGGCTCCAGCGAGATCGGCGTCACCTTCGACGTGAACGAGCTGGGCGGCGACCCCTGGACCGCGCACGATAAGATGTGGGCCCAGTCCCCGCTGAAATACGCCGACCGCGCAAAGACGCCCATACTGTTCATCCACTCCCTGCGCGACTACAACTGCACCGTCGACCAGGGCGTCGAGATGTTCACCGCCATGAAGCGCTTCGGCGTGCCCGCGCGGATGTGCCTGTTCGAGGGGGAGAACCACTCCCTGTCCCGCTCGGGCAAGCCCCGGCACCGCGTCCGCAGGCTGGAGGAGATATTCGGGTGGTTTGAGAAGTACCTGAAAGCGTAATAGCCCAGAAAGGTGATACTTATGGCAAAGTATGTGGTCAAGCGCCTGGCAATCGGCGTGGTGACGCTGTTCGCGCTGGCGACCATCACGTTTTTCCTGATGCACGTCATCCCGGGCTCTCCCTTCGCGGGGGAGACGAGCAAGCTGCCGGCGGCGGTGAAGGAGAAGCTGATCGAGAAATACGGGCTGGACAAGCCGCTGGGCGTCCAGTTCATAACCTATCTGGGCAACGCCCTGACCGGCGACTTCGGCACGTCGCTGAACCGCAAGGGCAAGGCCGTGGCGGACATCATCGCGGGCGGCCTGCCGGCCACGGCGTCGCTGGGCCTGGTGGCGTTCGTCATCGCGATGGTGGTGGGCATCGCGCTGGGCACGGTGGCGGCGTTCTCCAAGCACCGCTGGGTGGGCGGCGCGGTGGCGTTCATCGCCACCATCGGCGTGAGCGTGCCCAGCTTCCTGCTGGCGCTACTGATGATGCTGCTGTTCGGCGTGGTGCTCCACTGGCTCCCGCTGGTGGGCCTCGGCTCCTGGCGGCACTACGTCATGCCCGGCGTGGCGCTGGCCCTGGCGCCCATCGCGATGATCTCGCGGCTCGTGCGCACGAACCTCAACGAGGTCATGCGGCAGGACTACATGGTCCTGGCCCGCAGCAAGGGCACGCCGGAGATCAAGGTCATCCTGCGCCACGCCCTGAAGAACGCGCTGGTGCCGGTCATCACCTACGCCGGCCCGCTGGTGGCGACGCTGCTGACCGGCTCCTTCGTCATCGAGACGCTCTTTTCCGTCCCCGGCATCGGCGCGGAGTTCGTCAACAGCGTGTCCAACCGCGACTACACGCTCATCATGGCGCTGACCATCTTCTACGGCGCGTTCATCATCGTCGCCAACATCGTCACGGACCTGATCACCGCGGCCATGGACCCGCGGATACGGCTGAAATAGGAGGGCGCGTCATGGAGGACCTGTATCGGAAATACCAAAGCGCCCCGGAAGCGCTGCAAGCGATGGCCGTGCCGGACATCCCGGACGCCCTGTTCGAGAAGCTGGACGACTCGGAGAAGGACAGCGAGTTCGTGGCGATGGCGTCCAAGACCTACTTCCAGGACGCCTGGAGCCGCTTTCGGAAGAACCGGCTCGCGCTGGTGGGGCTGATTTTCATCACCGCCATGATCCTGGCCGCGATCTTCATCCCGCTGCTCTCGCCCTACACCTACGACGGGCAGGACATGCTCCTGCGCAACGCGGGCCCAAGCTGGGCGCATCCCTTCGGCACGGACAAGTTCGGGCGCGACATCCTGGTGCGCTGCATGTACGGCGCGCGCATATCGCTGTCGGTGGGCTTCGCCGCGGCGCTGTTGAACCTGGTCATCGGCGTGCTGTATGGCGGCGTCTGCGGCTACATCGGCGGGCGGCTGGACCTGATACTGATGCGCATCGTGGACATACTGTACTCCGTGCCCACGCTGTTGTACGTGATACTCATCATGCTGGTGTTCGGCGCGAACATCTTCTCGGTGCTGCTGGCGATATGCGTCTCAAGCTGGGTCGGCATGGCCCGGCAGGTGCGCGCCCAGGTGCTGTCCCTGCGGGAGCAGGAGTTCGCCCTGGCCGCCTACGTCATCGGCGCGAGCCGCAAGCGCATACTGTTCAAGCACCTGGTCGTCAACTGCATGGGCCCGATCATCGTCAACGCCACGCTGATGGTGCCGGACGCCATATTCACCGAGGCGTTCCTGGCCTTCGTGGGCATCGGCATCTCCATCCCGATGGCCTCCTGGGGCACAATGGCCAACGACGCCCGGTCCCTGCTGATGAGCTATCCCATGCAGATGGTGTGGCCCGTGGCCGCCATCTGCCTGACCATGCTGAGCCTGCACTTCATCGGCGACGGCCTGAGCGAAGCGCTGGACCCGAGAAAGAGGTGAGCGCCGTGTCCGAAAAGCTATTGGAGGTCAGAAACCTCACCGTGCGCTTCGACACGGACCAGGGCACCGTCTACGCCGTGCGGGACGTGAGCTTCGACCTGGCTCCGGGCGAGATATTGGGCATCGTGGGCGAGTCCGGGTCGGGCAAGTCCGTCAGCATGTACGCCATCATGGGCCTGCTGGCCGCGAACGGCCATGTGGACGCCGGCAGCGTCAAATTTGACGGGCGGGAGATCGGCCGCGCCGCGTTTCCCAATGAGAAGGAATACCTGCGCGTCATGCGCTCCCTTCGCGGCAAGGACATGGCGATGATCTTCCAGGACCCCATGACGTTCTTAAACCCGGTGCTGACCATCGAAAAGCAGCTCACCGAGCCGCTCCTCAACCACACGCAGATGACCCACGCCGAGGCCCGGGAGCGTGCGCTTGAGCTAATGCGGCAGGTGGGCATTTCGTCCCCGGAGAAGCGCATCCGGCAGTATCCCCACGAGTTTTCCGGCGGCATGCGGCAGCGCATCATCATCGCCATCGCGCTGGCCAACAAGCCGAAGCTCATCATCGCGGACGAGCCGACCACGGCGCTGGACGTGACCATACAGGCGCAGATACTGGAATTGCTCAAGGAGCTGACGGCCACCACCGGCGCGTCGGCCATCATGATCACCCACGACCTGGGCGTGGTGGCGAACATGTGCGACCGCATCAACATCATGTACGGCGGCAAGATGGTGGAGACGGGCACCGACCGGGAGATCTTCTACGAGCCCAACCACCCCTACACCCAGGGCCTTCTGAACTGCGTCAACAAGCCCGGCGAGGCCGACCGGCCCCTGCGGCCCATCCCCGGCTCGCCGCCCGACCTGTTGAAGCCGCCGCTGGGCTGTCCGTTCGTGGATCGGTGCGAGCAGGCCATGAAGGTGTGCAAGCTGCGCCTGCCCGAGTACGAGGCCCTGTCCGGGACCCACACCAGCGCCTGCTGGCTCAATGAGCGCAGGCGGCGCGAGAAAGGGGGCGCGTTCCGTGGCTGACCAGCCCTACATCTCCATACAGCACCTCAAGACGTACTTCGACGTCACCCGCAGCGTGTTCGAGAAGAAGCAGATCGTCAAGGCCGTGGACGACGTGAGCCTGGACATCTACGCCGGCGAGACCGTGGGCCTGGTGGGCGAATCGGGCTGCGGCAAGTCGTCGCTGGGCCGGACGATCGTGAAGATCAACAAGCCCACCGGCGGGCGCATCCTCGTGGATGGCCAGGACATCACCAAGCTCAAGGGCGACGCGCTCAAGCAGTTCAGGCGGGACGTGCAGATGATCTTCCAGGACCCCTATGCCTCGCTGAACCCGCGCATGACCGTGGGCGAGATCATCCGCGAGCCGATGGACATCCATGACATCGGCGAGACCGGCCAGGAACGCGACGCGCGCGTGGTGGAGCTATTGCGCATCGTGGGCTTGAAGCCCGACCACATCCGCCGCTATCCCCACGAATTCTCCGGCGGCCAGCGGCAGCGCATCTCCATCGCCCGGACGCTGGCCCTGCGGCCCCGGTTCATCGTCTGCGACGAGCCGATCTCCGCGCTGGACGTGTCCATACAGGCGCAGGTCATCAACCTTTTGGAGGGCGTGCAGAAGGAGCTGGGCATCGCGTACCTGTTCATCGCCCACGACATCGGCATGGTCAAGCACATCTCCGACCGCATCGGCGTGATGTACCTGGGCCACCTGGTGGAGCTGGGGAGCAGCAACGACGTGTACTTCCGGCCCGTCCACCCCTACACCCGCGCCCTGCTGAGCGCCATCCCCGTGCCCGACCCGGTGGCGGCCAAGGCCCAGAAGCGCGTGATGCTCGAGGGCGAGCTGCCCTCGCCGGTGAACCCCGGGCCCGGCTGCCCGTTCAGGCAGCGCTGCCCCCTCGCCGCCGATGTCTGCGCCCGGGAGATGCCCGGGATGCGGGAGGTGGAGGGGAGACAAGTCGCCTGTCATAATGTATAAGGGGAACGTATATGTTAGAACGATATATCGACGACCTGATCGCACTGGCCGAATACGCCTGGTCCCACCCGGAGCCGGGCTTTCGCGAGCATGAATGCAGCCGGTCGCAGGCGGACTACCTGCGCGAACAGGGCTTCGCGGTGACGGAAAACGTTGCGGACACGGTCACGGGCTACATGGCCGAATGGGGCCACGGCAGGCCGGTGATCGCCTTCCTCGGCGAGTTCGACGCGCTCTACGGCCTGGAGCAGCGGGCGGACTGCGCGGAGCCATCGCCGGAGCCGGGCCAGCGCATGGGCCAGGGCTGCGGCCACCACCTGCTGGGCGTGGGGGCCATCGCGGCCGGGCTGCTGCTGCGGGACATCCTGAAGGAGCGGAAACGCCCCGGCACGGTGCGCGTCTACGGCTGCCCCGCGGAGGAGAGCGGCTCGGGCAAGGCGTACATGGCCCGGGACGGCTGGTTCGACGACTGCGACGCGGCGCTGACCTGGCATCCGGCCAACTTCCACATGGTCGCCCGCGGCTCGTCCCAGAGCTGCATCCAGTGCTACTTCCGCTTCCGCGGCACGGCGGCGCACGCGGCCGGCGCGCCGCACCTGGGCCGAAGCGCCCTGGACGCGGTGGAGCTGATGAACGTGGGCGTCAACTACCTGCGGGAGCACATGGAGGATACCGACCGGGTCCACTACGCCGTCACCGACCCCGGCGGCGCGTCGCCCAACGTGGTGCAGGCGTATGCCGAGTCCAAGTACCTGATCCGCTCCACCACCAACCCCAAGTGCGAGGCGCTGTACGAGCGGGTGAAGAACGTCGCCCGCGGCGCGGCGCTGATGACCGACACCGGGGTCGAGATCGTGTTCGACGAGGGCCTGAGCAACACCGTCCCCAACAACGCGCTGGAGGCGGCGCTGGACCGGGCGTTCCGGGAGGTCGGCGCGCCCGAATACACCGAGGCCGACCGGGCCTACGCCGCGCGGTTCAAGGCCACCTTCCCCCTGGAGGGCCAGCTCACCGACCTGCCCGCCGCGGCCCTGGACCGCCGGGGGCTGATCGACAACATACGGCAGAGCGAGCTCTGCGACCGCTACGTGGAGACCGTTCCCACCGACCGCTGCGAGATGGGCTCCACCGACGTGGGCGACGTGAGCTGGGTCGTGCCCACCGCCACGGCCAACGTCAATTGTTATAGCTACGGCGCGGGCTGCCATAGCTGGCAGTGGGTCGCCCAGGGCAAGTCCGACATCGCCATGAAGGGCATGCTCACCGCCGGGCGCGTCCTCGCCCGCGCCGCCGAGCTGCTGCTGGACGAACCCGATATATTGAAGCAGGCAAGGGACGAGCTCGACGCCCGCCTCGGGGGAGAGAAGTATAAGTCCCTCATCCCCAAGGAGGTCAAGCCCCATTGGTTCGACGATTGAATGGGGGTCGACGCCTATGAAGTGCATTATCAACGGCAGGGTCTTGCTGCCCGACGGGATGGCGGAGGGGAAGGGCCTGCTATTTGACGAGAAGATCGTCGGGCTATGCGACGGCGTGCCCGCGGGGGCGGAGGTGATCGACGCGGGCGGGGCGTATGTCGCGCCGGGGCTGATCGACGCGCACTGTCACGGCTTCATGGGCTGGGACGCCTCCCACGGCGACGCGGGGGAGCTGCGGGCGATGTCCGAACGCGCGGCGCGGCACGGGGTCACCGCCTGGCTGCCCACGACGATGACGCTGCCCTGGCCAGCATTGGAGCGTTGCTTCGCGGCGATACGTGACGCGCAGGCGGCGAGCCTGCGGCCCGACTGGGACGGCGCGCAGGTGCTGGGCGTCCACGCGGAGGGACCGTTCATCAGCCCGCGCCGCAAGGGGGCCCAGGACGGTTCCGCCATCCAGCTGCCGGACGCCGACAAGCTCATGCCCTGGGCGGACGTGGTGCGCCTCATCACCCTGGCCCCGGAGGTGGACGGCGCCCTCGACTGCGTCCGCCGCGCGCGGGCGATGGGCATCACGGTGTCCATGGGCCACACCGACGCCAACTACGACCAGGCCAAAGCGGGCATCGCGGCGGGCGTCGGCCACGTGACCCACAGCTTCAACGCCATGCCGCCGCTGCACCACCGGGAGCCGGGTCCCATCGGCGCGGCGCTCGAGGACGAACACGTCTACATGGAGCTCATCTGCGACACGTTCCACGTCCACCCGGCGCTGTTTTCCACGATGGCGAAGGCCGCGGGCGACCGGCTCGTGCTCGTCACCGATTCCATCCCGGCGGCGGGCCTGCCCGACGGTCCCCACGACCAGCTCGGCGCGACGGTGGTCGTGGACGGCCCGCGGCTGCGCTTCCCGGACGGCACCATCGCCGGCAGCGCCCTGACGCTGGACGCGGCTGTGCGCAACTTCCGGGCGCACACCGGCCTGCCGCTGTGGAAGGTCGTGAACATGGCGTCGCTTCACCCCGCCCGGAGCCTCGGCATCGACGAGGCCAAGGGCGCGCTCACCCCGGGCCGGGACGCGGACATCATATTCGCCGACACGGACTTCAACGTCCTTGCGACCTACGTCCGCGGGCGGCAGATCTGTTGATTGAATATCAATACCTCACATCCCTTGTAATGACCAAGCGTATGAGAAGCTGTACGCGGCCCCTTTTTTTATGACGATCCGTTAGAAATGGTAGACAATACCATTATTCATCTGTTATAATGATAATAACGGTGGGATCAATGAATCCTGTTCATAGAAGAGGGAGGCCGTCCACATGAAGCGATTCCAATATGAGCCCTATGAAAGGGCGCTCATCGAGGCGTCTCCCATCCCCTTCGTCGTCTACCAGTACGTGGACAGCCGGGTGGCGCTGATCGCCATGTCCCAGGGCTTCGTGGACCTGTTCGACATCGGCGACAGGGCGGAGACCATGCGCGTGATGGACACGGACATGTTCCGCATGAACCACCCGGACGACCGCGCCCGCGTGGCGGACGAGGCGCTGCGCTTCGCCACCCAGGGCGGGGAGTTCAACGTGGTCTACCGGGTGCGGCTGGGCAGCGACCCCCATTACTCCGTCGTCCACTCCGTCGGGCGGCACACCTATGCCCCGGACGGCACGCGGCTGGCCCACGTGTGGTACACCCGGGAGGGCGCGTATTCCGAGGAGGCGATGCAGGGCGTCGAGGCGCTGAGCGGCTCCTTCAACCAGATGCTGCGCGAGAACAGCATGGTCTACCAGAACCGCTTCGACCCCATCACGGGCCTGCCGAACATGACCTACTTCTTCGAGCTGGCCGAGGCCGGCATCCGCAGCCTCCGGGCCGGGGGCAGGCCGGCGGCGATCCTGTTCATGGACCTGTGCGGCATGAAGGCGTTCAACAACCGCTGGGGCTATTCCGGCGGCGACCAGCTGATACGGGCCTTCGGGCAATTGCTGTCCGAGACCTTCACCACCGAGAAGTGCGCCCGCTTCGGCCAGGACCACTTCGCCGCCTTCGCCGAGGCCGACGGGCTGGACGCCAGGCTGGACGCGATGCTTGCGAAGATACGGGACCTGAACGGCGGCAACGCGCTGCCCGCGCGGGTGGGCGTCTACCTGCCCGGGGACGCGGCGGTGGAGATCGGCAAGGCCTGCGACCGGGCCAAGATGGCCTGCGACGTGGATCGCACCATCGTGACCTCCCGCTACCGCTACTTCGACGCGCGCATGCTCGAGGACGTGGAGCGCAGGCAGTACGTCATCGACCACCTGGAGCAGGCGCTTGCGGAGGGCTGGATCAAGGTCTACTACCAGCCCATCATCCGCACGGCCAACGGCAGGGTCTGCGACGAGGAGGCGCTCTCCCGCTGGATCGACCCGGTGAAGGGCTTCCTGTCGCCCGCCGAGTTCATCCCGGCGCTGGAGGAGGCGAAGCTCATCTACAAGGTGGACCTCTACGTGGTGGACCAGGCGCTCCAAAAGATGAAGCGGCAGGCCGAGGCGGGGCTTTACGTGGTGCCCGAGTCGGTGAACCTGTCCCGCACGGACTTCGACTGCTGCGACATCGTGGAGGAGATACGCCGCCGGGTGGACGCCGCGGGCATCGGGCGCGAGAAGCTGACCATCGAGATCACCGAGAGCGTGGTCGGCAGCAACTTCGACTTCATCAAGGGCCAGGTGGAGCGCTTCCGCGGCCTGGGCTTCAAGGTCTGGATGGACGACTTCGGCAGCGGCTATTCGTCGCTGGACGTGCTGCAGAGCATCCACTTCGACGTCATCAAGATCGACATGCGCTTCATGCAGCAGTTCGACCGGGGCGAGGAGACCCGGGTCATACTGACGGAATTGGTCAAAATGGCCATCGGCCTGGGGGTCGAGACCGTGTGCGAGGGCGTGGAGCGGGAGGACCAGGTGGAGTTTTTGCGGGAGATCGGCTGCACCAAGATACAGGGCTTCTACTACTGCAAGCCCATCCCGCCGGAGGAGATCATCGAGCGCAACCGCAAGGGCATACAGATCGGCTTCGAGAACCCCGCGGAGTCGGACTACTACGCCGCCATTGGCCGGGCGAACCTGTACGACATGGGCATCATCGCGAGCGAGGCGGACGAGTCCCTGTCCCGCTATTTCGACACGCTGCCCATGGCCATCCTGGAGTACGACGGCAGGGCGGCCCGCTACGTGCGCTGCAACAAGTCCTATCGGGAGTTCCTGGGGCGCACCTTCGGCGTCGTGCGGCTCAACGAGGCGATGGACTGCGCCGCGATGTCGGAGGGGCCGGGCGCGGCCTTCTTCGACGCGGTCATGCGGTGCAGCCACGACGGGAACCGGGCCATGATCGAGGAGACGGTGGGCGGCCAGTCCACGGTCCACTCGTTCATCCGCCGGGTGGCGGTCAACCCCGTCACCGGCACCGCGGCCGTCGCCGTGGCGGTGCTGGCCATCATCGACCAGAAGGACGGCGCGGGCACCACCTACGAGCACATCGCCCGGGCCCTGTCCGCGGACTACATCAACCTGTACTACGTGGACCTGGACGACGATTCCTTCATCGAGTACAGCTCCCGCGCCGACCGGGACGGCATCGCCGTGGAGCGCAGGGGCAGCGACTTCTTCAACGCCAGCCGCGAGGACGCGAAGCTGTTCCTCTACAAGGAGGACCAGGCGGCGTTCATCAATGCCTTCACCAAGGAGAACATACTGAGCGCGCTGGACGGACAGGGGAGCTTCCTCTGGACCTACCGGCTGATGATGGACGGCCAGCCCACCTACGTCACCATGAAGGGCATGCGCATGCAGGCGGACCGGAGGCACATCATCATCGGCGTCAGCAACACCGACGCCCAGGTGCGGCAGAAGGAGGCGCTGGCCCGCATGCAGGCCGAGCAGAGCTCCATCGCCCGGGTCACCGCGCTGTCGGGCAACTACATCGCCATCTACGTCATCGACCCGGACACCGACCGCTACGTGGAGTACAGCGCGTCCACGGACTACACCGGCCTGGGCCTGGCCAAGCAGGGCGAGGACTTCTTCACCCGCGCACGGGACGAGAGCCTGCGGGTGCTGTACAAGGAGGACGTGGACCGCTTCCTCGCGCTGTTCACCCGGGAGCGCGTCATGGCCGACATCGAGCAGGCCGGCATCTACACGCTGACCTACCGGCTGATGCTGGGCGGCGCGCCCAACTACGTCAGCATCCGCGCCGTGCTGGTGAAGGAGCAGGACGTGACCCAGTTGGTCATCGGCGTCAGCAACATCGACGCCCAGATCCGGCGGGAGCAGGACTACGAGCGCAAGCTGTCCGCGGCCCGCAGCCGCGCCAACCTGGACGGGCTCACCGGCGTGCGCAACCGCAGCGCCTACGAGGACATGTCCGACGCGCTGACCCGGCAGATCGAGCAGGGCGAGGCCGTGCAGTACGCCATCGTGCTCTGCCGCGTCACGGGGCTGGACGCCATCAACGCCGCCGAGGGTCGGGGCGCGGGCGACCAGCGCATCCGCGCCGCGTGCCGCCGGGTCTGCAATACCTTCAAGCATAGCCCCGTGTTCCGCGTGGCCGGGGATACCTTCGCCGTCATCGCCCAGGGGCAGGATTACGAGGCCGTGGACGCGCTGCTTGCGTCCATCCCGCCCGAGGACGGCGTCGCCTGCGGCATGGCAAAATACATTCCCGGCGAGAACGTCGCCGCCGTGTTCGGACAGGCCGAGGCGGGGATAGGGGAGCGGTAAAAAATAAAAAAGCACCGCCTCCGTCATTTATATGGCAAATGACGGAGGCGGTGTATTGTTTTCACATCTCCCCAAGCAATTCCCGCCACAGGGCCAGCGCATCGTCGCAGGCCTTGAGGGACGCGGACTCGTTGGGCGTATGAGCCTGATCGCTCTCGCCGGGGCCGAACTGCACCACGTCGCAGTCGGCGTAGCGCAGAAACACCGAGGCGTCGCTGAAAAACGCGGTGCCTGCGGGCTTCATCGGGCGACCGTGCTGGCGCTGCCAGACGGCGTCCATTTTTTGCGCGTAGGGGGAGCCGGGGCGGGTCTCCACGGGCATGCGGTCATTGGTCACCATGATGTCGATCGCGAGGCCCGGGCGCTCGGCGCACCACGCCGCGGCCAGTGCCCGCGCCCTTTCCACCAGCGCGGCGTGGTCGGCGCCGGGGAGGGTGCGCACGTCCATGACGGCCTCCGCCCGGTCGGGCACCATGTTGGCCTTGACGCCGCCCCCGACGACGGTCAGCGTGGCCGTGGCCGCGCCCAGCAGCGGGTGGCTGCCGCCCTCGACCGCCTGCTTCAAGACGCGGGTGAAGCCGTACAGCCCGTCGATGGCGTTGACGCCGCGCTCGGGGTAGGCCCCGTGGCTGGTCTTTCCGGCGGCGGTGAGCTTGAGCCACAGGCAGCCCTTCGCCGCCAGGCCCAGCCCCAGGTCGGTGGGCTCGCCGATGAACACCGCGTCCATCCCTTCAAGCAGCCCCGCCTCCGCCGCGGCCTTCGCGCCCAGGCCCCCGGACTCCTCGTCGCAGGTGCCCAGGAAAAGTATATCGTGCTCCGGCTGGACGCCCGTCAACGCCCGCTCCCGAAACGCGCACAGCATCGCCGCAAGGCCGCTCTTCATGTCGCTGGCTCCCCGGGCGTACACCCGCCCGTCGCGCTCCACGGCCCGCTGGGGGTCGGTCGCCCAGCCCATGCCGTTGGGCACGGTGTCCAAATGGCCGTTCAGCACCACGCCGTGGCCCGGTGTCCTGCCCCGCAGGCGGGCGACCACGTTGGCGCGGCCCTCGGCCACGTCCTGGATGGTCACCTCACAGGGGGTATCGGCCAGGTAATCCCTGATATATCCAGCCAAAACCCGCTCGTTTCCGGGCGGGTTTTGGGTGTCGATATCCAGCATATCGTACAGCAGCTTTTTCATCAGCGGTTCTCCGTCAGGTAGTCGGCGATGCCCTTCCACAGCGGCACGTAGCCCTCCCAGTTGACGAACTCCGGCGGTCCCCAGTGGGGAGCGCAGTCGGACATGAACGCGGCGGCGCGACCCTTGCCGAAGTCGCCGAAGGCCAGGAACGGGTCGCCCTCGATCTCCATGACCACGTCGCAGCCCTCGATGGGCAGGGTGCGGTTGTAGCCCAGGAAGAACGGCCAGTCCTTCGGCACGTCCTTGAGCGCCGGGTGGTCGTGCAGCACCACGGGGGTCACGCCCTCGGGATGCTCCATCAGGTCGTCGTAGACCAGGCACTTCACGGGCAGCACGTCCTGCACCGCCGTGCGGCCGTACTTGGCCTTGGCGTCCACGCCGGAGAACACCATGTAGCCGCCCACCATCAGGAACGCGCCGCCGCCGCGCACGTAGTCGCGGATGGTCTGGCAGCGGTTGGGCTTGCGCAGGCTGCGGTTGAAGGTGTCCGGGTGCAGCAGCAGCGTGTTGGAGCCGATGTCGGACAGTATGACCAGGTCGTACTTATCCATCTCCTCCACGGTGAAGGGGAACTCGGTGATGGCCCGGTGGTTCTGCAGGTAGTCCACCGCGTAGCCGGACTTCTTCAGCGCGTCGATCAGCGTCTCGGCGCCCTCCTCGTACACGGAGGTGTAGAACGGGTCGAAGCCCTTGACGTGGGTGGTGTAGCTGGTCCAGCTTTCGCCCGCGAGCAGTATCCTCTTGCTCAACTTTCAGTCCTCCTCTTTATGATTTCGCCCATTCCAATATCAGGGCGGCGTAGGTCAGTATGGCGTCGTAGTACATGTCCAGGTCGATGTGCTCGTCCACGGAGTGGCACTGGGACAGCTCGCCCGGGCCGTATTGAAGCGTCGGGCAGCCGGCGATGTTGCGCCACGTGCGGCTGTCGCAGCCCGAGGGACTGCCCACCACGGGCACCGGCCTGCCGTGGGACGCCTCCCAGGCGGCTTCAAACGCCTTGGTGAACGGGTGCTCCAGGTCCATCTCGAAGGCGTTGCCGGACTGGTAGATGGTGGTCTTGGGGCGGTGGCCGTCCAGCCATTCGTCGCCCCGGCAGGCGTAGTCCAGCGCGGCGTTGACCTCGCCGACCACCTGCTCGTAGCTCATCTGCTCCGGCAGGTAGTGGATGCACAATTCAAACGTGCACCGTGCCGCGGTGGTGGACCCGGCGGTGCCGCCGTGGATGGTGCCCACGTTCAGGTTCGGCGCGGGCAGCAGCGGGTGCTTGTACTGGAGCAGCCACTTGTGCTCCAGCTCGTCCAGCGCCTCGATCAGCTTCATGGCCTTGGCGATGGCGCTGACGCCCTTCCACTTGATGCCGGAGTGGACGGCCACGCCCTCCACCTCCACGCGGAAGAACACGAAGCCCATGTGGGCGGCGATGAGCTCGTAGTTCGTGCCCTCGCACACCACCACGGCGTCGGCCTTCTCGCCCTGTATGGCCGCGGCGATGGAGCCGTTGCCGCCGCCCTCCTCGTCGGCCACGGAGGTGATGATCACGTCGCCCGGCAGCTCCAGGCCCGCGTCGCGGAGGAGCTTCACGGCCATCACCGCGGCGGCGAGGCCGCTCTTCATGTCGGCGATGCCGAGGCCGTAGAGCTTGCCGTCCTTTAAGGTCGGCGTCCACGGGTCGGTGGCCCACAGCTCCGCCTGGGCGGGCATGGTGTCCATGTGGCCGTTGAACATGATGCTCCTGCCGCCGCCGCCCGCGAAGCGCCCGTACACGTTGGCCCGGTCGTCGTAGTTGTGGCCGGGGTTGCCGTCGTGGTACTTTTCGATGGCGGTCTGGATGTCCTCCTCCTTCATGGGCACCACGCGGACCTCCGCGCCCATGTCGCCCATGAGTTTGGCGATGTAATCCTGTCCCGCCTTCTCGAGCCCGCCGTCGATGCCGTGGCCGAGGCAGTGGGTGTCCAGCCGCCCCAGGTCGATCAGGGGCTTCAGATACTCGTCGCGGTGGGCGTCCAGCGTCCGCTTCAACAGATCAATCATAGCGGCGTATCCCCTCTTCGATGATGTCCCAGAATTTGGCCACGTCCACCTCCACGGCCACGTCCACGTTGGGCGTCTGCTTGTGATAGCCGAAGTAGTCGCAGTTGGTGCGGCCATAGCCCTCGGTGCCGCGGATGTCCACGGTGCAGTGCATGGGCTTCAAGGTCAGCACGGACGGGTCGATCAGCCAGGCGATGGTCAGCGGGTCGTGCAGCGGGCCGCCCTCCCAGCCGAAGATCTCCTTCTGGGTCTTGTTGAAGAACTTCACCAGGTCCACGAACAGCCGGGACGCGCGGTTGCCGATGCGCTCCATGCGCTCCACCACGGACGGCAGGCACAGCACCTTGCGGGTCACGTCCAGGCCCACCATCGTCAGCTTGCAGCCGCTGTTGAACACCACGTAGGCGGCCTCGGCGTCGGTGATGATGTTGAACTCCGCGGCGGGGGTCACGTTGCCCAGGCCGTAGCTGCCGCCCATAAAGGCGACCTCCTTGATCTTGGGCAGGATGTCCGGGGCCAGCCGCATCGCCAGGGCCAAATTGGTCATGGGGCCGGTGGTGGCGATGGTGACGGGCTCCTCGGCGGCGCGCAGGGCGTCCACGATGTAGAGCGCCTCGTGCTTGCCCTCGGCCTTGCGGGTCAGCGGCTCGAACACCGGGCCGTCCAGGCCGGTGCTGCCGTGGATGTCCGCCGCCACCGGCGGGCGCACCCGCACCAGGGAATTGGGCGAGCCGGGATAGACCGGCACGTCCAGCCCCAGGTACTGGCACACGTTCAGCGCGTTGCGGACGGTGTTGTCGATGGTCTGGTTGCCGGAGACCACGGTGATGCCCATCAGGTCGATGGACGGGTCGCGACCGGCCAGCAGGATGCCGATGGCGTCGTCGTGGCCGGGGTCGCAGTCCAGTATGAGCTTTCTCTTGTCCATGCCGTCAGCCTCCCTGCTTTACATTCATGCCGGTCAGCGAGCTCTTGCGGGCGTCCTGGCGCTTCTTCTCGATGATGAGGGAGATGGCCAGCACCGTGACGACCACCACGTAGGGCATGAGCAGTATGATCTGGGAGGGCACGCCGAAGGGCTGCAGCCGCGCGCCCACGGAGTCCGCCAGGCCGAACACCAGGCAGCCCACCGCGGTCAAAAGCGGGTTCGCCGCGCCGAAGTACATGGCGGCGACGCCCATGAAGCCGCGGCCGTTGGTCATGCTCTCGGTGAACATCTTGGAGTAGCCCAGGGACAGGTGCGCCCCGGCCAGCCCGCCGATGAGGCCCGCGATCAGGATCGCCTGGTACTTCATGGCGTTGACGTTGATGCCGGCGGTCTGCGCCGCCTGGGGCAGCCGTCCCACGGCGCGGAGCCTAAGCCCCCAGGCCGTCTTGTAGAACAGGAAGCTGATGATGAGCATCAGGATGATGACGAACCATTCGGTGATGGACCAGTCGTTCAGCACCGTGTTCAGGAAGCCGCCGCCCAGGAAGCCCAGGTGCAGCTTCGGGATGCCGGCCAGGTTCGGGTCGGTGAACGTGCCGTTCTTGCCCAGCACGGAGTTCAGCAGGAACTTGGTCATCGCCACGGCGAACAGGTTGACGCCCATGCCGATGGCGCAGTTGTCCGCGTGGTAGCGGATGTGGCCCACGGCGATGATCATCGCCATGGCCGCGCCGGAGGCCATCGCCACCAGCACCGCCAGCAGCCACGAGCCCGTCAGGTAGCTGATGGCGACGCCGAAGAACGCGCCCATCAGCATGATGCCCTCGGTACCGATGTTCAGGATGTCCGCCTGCTGGGTGATGGAGGCGCAGAGGGCCGCGTACAGGATCGGCGTGGCCGAGCGGATGGTCGCGTAGATCAGCGACGGGGTGAATATACGACCCAACATCACTTCTTCACCTCCTTGTTGTCGGCGCCGCGCTTGGCGCGCTTGTTGGCGCGGTCGAAGCTGAACAGGGTCTCCATCGTGGCGAAGATGATGAACAGCGCCGTGATGGTGTCGACGATGGACTTCGGCACGCCCGTGGACTGCTGCATGCCCATCGCGCCGGACTTCAGCACGCCCAGGAACAGGGCGATGATGGGGATGGTCCTGAGGTCGCACTTGACGATCAGCGCCGCCAGCATGCCGTTGGAGCCCAGGCCCGTGGCGAAGTTGTTCAGGAAGTAGCCGTGGACGCCCAGCACCTCGATGCAGCCCGCCGCGCCGCCGATGGCCCCGGAGACCATCATGGCCTGGATGAGCACCCGCTTGGGCGAGATGCCGGTGTACTCGGCGAAGGCGGCGTTGGTGCCCACCGTGCGCACCTTGTAGCCGAAGGACGTGCGCGATAGCATCCAGACCATCACGATGGCGATGGCGATGGCGATGAACAGGCCGGTGTTGACGCTGGACGGCTTCATGAACTGGGTCAGGTTCACCTGCACGTAGTCCGACTGGGCGTTGGCCTTGCCCGCGCTCATGGGGCCGGACACCAGGTAGGAGGTGATGAACTGGGCCACGTAGTTCATGAGGATGGTCACGCAGACCTCGTTGACGTTCCAGTACGCCTTCAAAGCGCCGGGGATGAACGCCCACAGCGCGCCGATCAGCGCCGCGCCGATGAAGCACAGCGGGATCAGTATGAACGCGGGCGCGTGGACGTTGATGCCGATCCAGGCCGCCACGATGCCGCCCAGGAACACCTCGCCCTCGACGCCGACGTTGAACGCGCCCGCCTTGGACGCGATGGCGAAGGCGAAGGAGGTCAGCAGCAGCGGCGTGAAGTTCGCCAGCGTCGTGCCGAAGTTGCGCTTGCCGTTGAACGCGCCGCGCAGCAGCGCGCCGTAGGCCTCAAAGGGGTTTTCCCCGATCAGCAATATGATGACCGCGCCCAGGCCCATGGCCAGCAGCAGGATCAGAAGGATGCGCGCGACACCCTTCAGGGAACCCGAAAAGCGCTTCATGGCGCTCCCTCCTTTCCGTCCATCGTGCCGCCCATCATCAGGATGCCGAGGGAATCCTCATTGGCGTCCTGCACGGCCATCTCGCCGGTGATGCGGCCCTCGTACATGACCAGTATCCGGTCGGACAGCGACAGTATCTCCCGCAGGTCCGCCGACACCAGCAGCACCGCCACGCCCTTGGACTTGGTGTCCTCGAGGATGGCCTCGATGGATTCGATGGCGCCGATGTCCACGCCGCGGGTGGGCTGGGACGCCACCAGCAGCTTCGCGCCCATTTCGACCTCGCGGGCCACGACCACCTTCTGCGCGTTGCCGCCGGACAGCGCCGACGTGGGCAGCGCGGGCTTGCCGGGGCGCACGTCGTAGCGCTCCACCAGCTGGTCCGCGTACTTGCGGATGGACTTCCGGTCGAGCCGCAGCCCCTGGGAGAACTGCTTGAGCTTCGTGACGATCATGTTGTCCTCGATGGACATGCTGCGGTTCAGTCCCCGCAGGTTGCGGTCCTCGGGGATGTGGGCCAGGCCCGCCCTGCGCACCGCGCCCGGGGCGGCGTTGGTCACGTCCGTGCCGTCTAAGACGATGCTGCCCTTCTCGACCCGGCGCAGGCCCGCGATGGCCTCGATCAGCTCGGACTGGCCGTTGCCGTCGATGCCCGCGATGCCCACGATCTCGCCGGCGCGGACCTCCATCGAGAGCCCGCGGATCTTGCTGATCTCCTTCTCGCCGGAGGTCCACAGATCCTTGACCTGCAATATCGGCTTGCCCAGCTCGGACTGCTTTTTATCGACGTTTAAGAAGACCTCGCGGCCGATCATCATCCGGGCCAGCTTCGCGTAGTCCCACTCGCCGCGCTCAAGCGACCCCACGGTCTCGCCGCGCCGCATGACGGTGACGCGGTCGGAGATCTCCATGACCTCGTTCAGGCGGTGGGAGATGAACACGATGGACTTGCCGTCCCGCCGCAGGTTCTCCAGTATCTCGAACAGGTGCCTGGCCTCCTGGGGCGTCAGCACCGCGGTGGGCTCGTCCAGTATGAGCACGTTGGCCCCGCGGGACAGTATCTTGATGATCTCCACACGCTGGGCCTCGCCCACGGAGATCTGGTTGACGCGCTTGTTCATCTGCACGTCCATGTCGTACTGGTCGATATAGCGCTGCACCATCGCCCGGGCCTGCTGCAGGTCGAGCATCATGCCCTTCTTCGGCTCGAAGCCCAGTATGATGTTTTCCAGCACCGTCAGCTCCGGCACCAGCATGAACTCCTGGTGCACCATGCCGACGCCCCGCTCGATGGCGAGCTTCGGCGTGATGCGGCTCATGGACTCGCCGCTGATGGAGATGTCGCCGCCGTCCCGGTCGTACATGCCGTACAGCAGCTTCATCATCGTGGACTTGCCCGCGCCGTTCTCGCCGATCAGCGAATGGATCTCGCCCTGCTTCAGATCGAAGCTCGCGCCGCGAACGGCCTGGACATCGCCGAAGTTCTTCTCGATGGAACGCATCTCAATGATACGATCGTTCAAGCGACCACATCCTCCCGATGAAATGTTGAAATGTGCCGGGGCGCGAGGCCCCGGCAGCGTGTCGTTCTATGGGATAATTACTTGTTGGCGCCGAAGCCCTCGTAGTTGTCCACGACGATCTCGCCGGCGACGATCTTGTCATTCAGCTCGGCGATCTTCTCGGGGATGTCCTCGGGGAACTGGTCGCCCAGGGCCTCGCGGATGACGGCCATGTCGGTCAGGCTGACGCCGCCCTTGGCCAGGTCGAGGTACTCGGTGGTGCCGCCGGCGAAGGTGCCGTTGACCACGGACTCGATCAGCTGGTAGCAGGCGTTGTCCACGCGCTTCACCATGGAGGTGAACACCGCGCCGGGCTGGTCGCCGTCCTGGTTCAGGTCGACGCCGATGGCGAAGTGGCCGGCTTCCTTGGCGCCCTCGAGGACGCCGTTGCCGGTGCCGGAGGCGACGTTCATGACCACGTCAGCGCCCAGGTCGTACTGGGCCAGGGTCAGCTCCTTGCCCTTCAGGGGGTCGACCCAGGTGCCCGCGAACTGCTGCAGGATCTCGATGTCGGGATCGATGTACTTCGCGCCCTGCTCATAGCCCACGAAGAAGTCGTGCAGCACCGGGATGTCCATGCCGCCGACCCAGCCGATGACCTTCTGGTCGTTGATGCCTTCGATCTCGGTGTGGGTGGTCAGCAGCGCCGCGCAAGCGCCGGCCAGGAAGGAGCCCTGGTTCTGCGCGAAGGACACGGAGCAGATGTTGTCGCCCTCGACGGTGGTGTCGATGATGGCGAACTTCACATCGGGATAGTTGGCGCAGTGCTCGCGCATGTACTCCTCGAAGTTGGAGGAGGAGCAGATGACCAGGTCATAGCCCTCTTCGCAGGCGAACAGGAAGTTCTGCTCCCACTCGGTGGTCTCGGTGCCCTCGAGGGTCTTCAGCTCGATGCCGAAATCCTCGACGGCGCGGTTCGCGCCCTCCATGCAGGAGTCGTTGTAGGACTTGTCGCCCAGCAGGCCGGAGAACACGATACACACCTTCGCCGGCGATTCCGCGCTCGCCGTGGCGATCAGGCCCAGGGCCAGCACCAGCACGATCATCAGAGAAACGATCTTCTTCATTTGGAAATACCTCCCTTTATTCTATGATCAACGGAGGCCCCGCCCCCGCAGTCATCCGTCCTTCCCCGGCACGGCCGGTGTCCCGGTACACTATTCTCCCTTGTACCATTCTCCCTGTGTACCGTTAAAAATTATAGCATATTGTTAAGCCGGCGTCAAGGCTTTTTGGCGGAATAAGGGAGTAGGGAGTAGGCCCCCCGGCGCTGTCGTAGGGGCGCTGCCCTTAGCGCCCGCATATATGGCGCGCATGGTCGTAGGGGCGGCGTTGCGCCGCCCGCCGTCGCGCAGTCACCAGGCACCAGTCCGATACCCGGTCGTAGGGGCGCTGCCCTCAGCGCCCGTGGATATGACGCGCAAGGTCGTAGGGGCGGCGTTGCGCCGCCCGCCAGGCTCCCCTGCGCAGGGGGAGCTGTCAGCGAAGCTGACTGAGGGGGCGTCTTGCATTCCCCTTTGGGGGTTCGAGCGCCCGGAAAACAGTCCAGTGGACTGTTTTCAGCGAGAACGGGCCGGTAGGCCCATGGAATGGTGGATTGCGCGAAGCGCAAGACGGATGAGGTCCTCCAGCCAAAACAAAACCCCCGTCCATTCGGACAGGGGTCGATGCCTATGCGCGTCTGGCTCTTGCGGCGATCATCCGTTCTGCTTCCTCGAGCATCGCGGGCGACAGCGGCGGGCAATCCTCATCGTACACAACCGGGCGTTTCCTCGCCTCTCTAATCATATCCCGCTCACGCTGTGTGATGGGCCCGATGTCGGAAAGCTCCATCCGCGTGATCGTACGTCCATCGCTTGTTATGATCGTCTCCTTCATGCCTATCACACTCCTTTGCGATATACTATGCTCATCGTTGTCCATTCAACCATCTAAAGAACAGCTCACGCTCATTTTCTTCGGCGAGCCTTGCCGAGATCAGCCGTATGGATTCCTGATCGTCATGCTCCCGGACGGTATAGCACACATACAGCACATCGTCCACCCAGCCCATGGTCGCGTACCGATCTTCCCACTCGCCATACTTGTTGTATCCACTGTGGGCTTCATCCCAGATCTCCATATAAGGCCGAAGGAATATCATCGCGGCGGTCTCGAACGATATGCCGTGCTTCCGCAGGTTTTTCTGGTTCTTGACCTCATCCCACTCCAGCCTGCTCATGCCGCACGCTCCCGCTTTCGTATTCCCGATTCCATTCTATCATGGGGAACGGGAAACGTCAATCCTTTATCTATGGATTTCTCTACCCTTTTGAGGAGATCAAGGGAGCAGGGGCCACGGCGCTGTCGTAGGGGCGCTGCCCCCAGCGCCCGCCCCTGCCTTCCCCTTTGGGGGTTCGAGCG
>JAFUWR010000376.1 GCA_017471125.1 Clostridia bacterium
GAGCTCAACGCGCCGGAAATCGTGTCCCAGGCGCCAGAGGCCCAGTCGGACACGGCTGCCACGGAGCCGGATATGTCGATACCGCTGAACCAGCCCGAAATGGTGGAGGCGGCAGAACTGAGCGCCCCGGAGATTGTATCCCACGCGCCCGACGCCCAGTCGGAGACGGCGGCAACACTGCCGGAGATATCAATGCCAGAGAACCAGCCGGAGATTGTAGAGGCCGCGGAGCTGAGGGCGCCACTGATGGTGTCCCATGCTCCCGATACCCAGTCGCTCACAGCCGCGACGCTGGCAGAGATGTCGATGCCGGAAAACCAGCCAGAGATCGTCCCCACGATTCCGGAGAACAGACCGGAGATCGTGTCCCAGGCAGCGGAGAAGGGATTGCTGATCGCTCCTTCTATCCCAGCCAGGTCACCGTCACCGGATATGCCGCCGAAGATCCCGGAGAAGAAGCCCACGACGGAATCCCACACGCCCTTGATGGCGTTCCAGGCATTCACGAACGGGGCCTTGATCGCGTCGAGGATGCCGGCCAGCCCACCGTCGCCGGTGATGGCCGACCAGATCGCGGAGAAGAAGCCGGACACCGCGTCCCAAATGCCCTTGATGACGGACCAGGCCAGTCGGAAGGGCGCGGAGATCACGGTGAAGATCGTCTTGAGGACGGGGTTGTTCTGAATGGCCGTCCATACGCCGGAGAAGAAGCTGACGATGGACGAGCCTATGCCGACAAAGAAGGACACGATGCTGTTCCAGGTGTTCACGAAGAACGAGGACACAGCCGTCCAGACTTCATCCCAGCTTGTTCCGAACCAGCCCAGGAACACATCGGCTATGCCCTTGAGCATGTTCAGCACACTGCTGAGGATGTTCGTTATGCCGTTCCAGATGGAAGAGAAGATGCTCTTGACGGCCTCCCACACGCCGGACCAGTCGCCCTGGAACAGAGCGCCGAAGAATTCCAGCGGCCCAGCCAGTACGCCGAGGACGGTTTCAAGGACGTCCGCTACCACGGCAAAGGCGCCCTCGAAGATGGGGGCCAGCACTTCACACAAGCCCTCCCATACGGTCCGCAGGAACTTGGCCACGGCCTCGAACGTGGGCTTCAGCTTTTCCAGTGCCGCGCCGATGCGCTGCACCGCGTTCTGGAAGATGGTCTTCACGCGCTCCCAGATGGCCGTGATCCTCTCGCGGAACTGCTCGTTGGTCTTCCACAGGTGCATGAACGCGGCCACCAGTACGCCGATGATGACAACGACGATACCGATGGGGCTCGTCAGGAACCCGATGGCCTTGCCCAACAGATTGAAGCTCTTGACGGCGTTCAGAATGGTTTCGCCGATCTTGATGGCCTTGAACGCGACGAAGGCCGCGACGATGGCGGTCACCAGCGGCTCCAACAGGCCCATTTCATTCAGCCAGGAGATCACGTTCACCGTGGCGTCGATGACGCCCAACACGAAGTTGGCCACACCCTCCAACAGCGCCGTGATGACAGGTCCGACCTTGTTGGCCCATTCGATGCACTTGCCCCAGAAGTCCCCGAACAGCGAATCGCCGCCCTCCATGTACGTCACGAAGTCGTCGATCAGCAGCAGGATCGCGGTCACCATCAGCGTGATCAGGAACATCTTGGAATGTATGGCGGCGATTACCGCCAGGACAACAGCGCCCACAGTCTTCACCGAGGGCGGGAGCTTGTCTATCCAGCTCACGATCATCTGCACCGCTTTGATGACGGAGGTGATGATCTGGACGACGTTGCCAAACGCCTCGGCCAGTCCCGTGGCGATTTCTTCGATGTGATTCCCGAACCACTCACGGATGCCGGTGATCATGTCGCGCACTTCCGTCAGCGGGCCCTCCGCGACGGTCTGCACCTTGTAGATCAACCATTGCAGCGCGTAGTTGGCGGTCAGCTTCAACTGGAGGAAGGCGTCCTTGATGGAGCTGATCATGGTCAGCCCTTCGGCCCCCTCCGGAAGCGCGAGCTGCTGGCCAATGGCTTGCAGGTCCTCGAAGGTCTTCGTCAGCGTCTTGCTCTGCTTGATTTCATCGGCGGTCTTGCCCATGGTCTTCAAAGCCAGGTTGTAGGCGCGGGCCTCCTCGGTGGTCTTGCCCAGCTTCTTCGCGGAAGTGGCCAGCTCCTCGCCGAACTTGATGGCGTCGGTGATGGCCTGTTTGATACCGCTGCCGATCAGCATGGTGACGGCGGCGACGGCAAACTTCTTGAGGGTTCCCGTGGCCTTCTTGAGCTGGTTGTCGAAATTCTGAACATTGGAGGAGCCCTGCTTGGCTCCCTCCATCTTGGCGCTGTCGTTGGCCTGCTTCATGCTCTCGGCGGCCTTCTTCGCGCCCTGGGCGACCTTCTCCTGCGAAGCGCCGAGCTGGTCGCTGGCACCGGCGGCGGCGCCACTGGCACCGGCCACGTTTTCAGCCGCGGCAGCGCTCTCATTCAGCGCCTCGGCGGCTTCGCCCGCAGATTCAGCCATACCATCGGCTGCAGAGGCCGCTTCATCCGTTGCAACGGCGTTTCCAGACGCTGCATCGGCAGCGGCCTCTTGGGCATTGGCCAAATCTTCGGAGGCTGCAGCGGCCTCTCCAGCGCTTTGCGCGGCATCTGCCATGTTCTGGGCCGCCTCGACCTCGCTCTCGGACAGCCCGGTGGCAGCGTCGGCTGCCTCGTCCATGGAGCTGGCCGTGTCGTCAAAGCTGTCGGTTCCCTCGGCGATGCCGGAGATTACGGACTTGATCTGTTCACCAGCGGAGACGAGCACTTCGCCGAGTCTGCGGACAACTTCATCTATCGTTTCAAGCGCGGATTCTGCTTTGCCGGCGCCAGATTCATCGACTTCAAATCCTATGCCGACAAGGTAGTCTTTCAGCGTATCCGCCATTGGTATCACCTTCCTTGAAGCTGCCGATTCAGTTCTGCCTGTTCGCGCTGCCGTCGCTCGTTCTCGTTGCGAACCATGAGCATTTCATGCGCGTCAAGCAAGTCTCCCAGCGAGTAGGTTCCATCCCACACCTCATGCTGCCGCCACATGCCCGCGACTACGGGCGTGTAGAGATACGCGTCGTAGTTCGCGGGCTCGGCGGCGATCCAGTCTACTTCATCAACTGGCGTAAAGGCGAGTCTTTCCCGCCGAAAAAATCAGCGGCACCCCACTTGATGGCCTCGTAGCACAGACGGATCGTGAGGGCCATGTCGTACTCAACATCCTCGACACCATAATGGCCGGTCTCGTCGATGATCGGCTGCATGCCCGCGGGCAGGTCGATGAAGCACACGCTGAGGCACTTCTTCACCAGATCGTCGATGTCGGCGTCGCTCATGGTGCCCAGGACCTCGCCGACCACAGTGTAGATGCGCTCATCGTTGGCGATGTCCTGGGCGGCCTTCTTCTGGCCGTCCTTCTGGTCGTCACCGATGTCCAGCAGGGGGATGATCGGGGCGGCCTTGGCAATGACCAGCCTCGCCAGTTTCAGCCCGGTCATCGCGTCGAACTTACGAATCACGTATTCCTGATCGTTGATAGTCACCTTGTTGTAGATGTTGGTTGCCATGGATTTAACCTCCTATACTCGCATGAAAAAGACCGAGGGCGATTAGCCCTCGATCTTGGTGGCCATCAAGTTCCAGGTGACCTGCTGGCCGGCCTGCTGATACGCGGCATCGGCGGCCTTCTGCGGGCTGATGCCGGTGATCTTGATGGTCTCGCCGTTGCTCGGCAGGTTCAGGACGGCGCTGGTCTCGGCCCACTGATTCGTCGCGGCGGTCAGCAGGTAGGAGTACCACTTCTTCAGCCACTTGTGCGCGGAGCTGGTCTGCTGCAGCGCCAGGGCGATGGTGCCGTTCTTGGTGACGATCTTGGAGACCATCACGCTGCCGTCGGCGGCCACGTCGTGCTGGGTGACGTCGTTGGACCGGGCGATGCTGATGGAGCCGACGCCCTTGCCGGTGATCGTGCACTTGCCGACCTTCTTGTGGGAAATGACGAAAGAGACATCGTCAAAGCTGTATACGGACTTTTCCATGTTGCTACCTCCTTACTCCACGAAGACCTTGATGGTCGCGGAATGGATCGCGCCGGCCAGCCGGACGCAGACGTAGATCGGCGGGCAAATGCGCAGGGAGCGCTGGGTGGAGGACTGGTCCGCCACGGGCTCGGCCTGGCACATATAGCCGGACTCCATCGTGTCGCCGGTCTCCAGGTCGAGGACGCTGTTGCCCTCCCAGATGCCGGGGGCCAGGAAGCCACGGGTCAGCGCGTTCTCACAGGCCTCGTTGCAGGCCAGGACAAACTGCATCGCGCCCGCGTCGGTGTAGGGCACCTTGGTGCGGGTGTTGGTCAGCACGTCCATGCAGCCGAGCTGGATGTCGTTGGAGAGCTGATCGAGGCCGATCACCTCGTCGAACCACACGCCAGCCGCGGTGACGCCGGTCTCCAGCACGATGTAGCTGGAACCACGGGTCACGTAGTAGTTGGCGTTCTTGGCCTTGAGGTTGGTCACGTCGGTCTCGGACAGGTCGTCCGGGGTGACGCCCGCCAGGGTCTTGTAGGCCATGGTGTAGGCGCTGCCGGCGGTGCCGTCGTTCGCGCCCATGGCGAAGCCCAGCGCAGCCGCGCCCGCGTACTTCGTGGTGGAGTACAGGCCGAAGGTGCGCTTGAAGGACTGGGCCTTGAGCACAGCGAAGACGTCGGTGGTGCCGTTGTTCAGATCGGCGGCGGCGCTGTCATCGAAGAAGTAGGCCGCGATGATGGTCTCGACGTAGGCGGCAATCGCCTGGTGGTCAGCAGCGGACAGCGCCGTGGCAGACGCGACATAGACGCCGTACCAGTCGCCATTCTTCTGCTTGCAGGCGGTGATGGCCTGCACCCAGGTCTCGCTGGAGCCCTCGGCGGTGTTCTTCACGCCGATGACGACCTTCTGCGGGGCGGGGTCCTGGGAGAAGTACTTGGTGGCGGCCAGGTACTCGGGGTCGGTGGTCAGGAAACCATCGTCGATCATGGATTCCAGGCTGGAGTAGACCTTGCAGCGGTCAGCCACGGTGATGTGGCTGGAGGTGCCGATGATCAGGCCGACGTTGAAGCCGTCACGGGGGGTGGCGGCGCCAGCCGTGGAGACGACGACATTGACAACGTCGTCAATCTTGAGCTTGGACATAGTGGGTTACCTCCTTATCCGTGTTGGATATTGATGTCGGGCGCGGTGGTGATGAAATCCTCGGAATACTCCCTGGTGACGAGCTGGTAGAAATCGGCTTCGAGGTCGCAGCGCTCCCACCATTCGCCGGTCTCGTCCTGCTCCGGCACCCTTGCGGGGTCGCGCAGGTGGGGCTGTATGGCCACGTTGTGGGCCTTGAGAAGCGAATGCACGGCATCGCGCACGATGCCGATCCTGATGGTGTCCGCGTCGTCGTCCGAATCGGGTCCGTAGCACACCCAGACGATGCGGTGGCTTCGGTGGTAGCGAACGACCTCCTTCTGCGTGTCGGTTTCGGGGTCATAGACATGCTCGATGTCATGCACCGAACCGTAGGAATCGTAGCCAGGGGAAATCCGGAGGAACACGACGTTCTCGTCGCGCCCCCAGTTGCTGTTGCCGGTTTCGCTGGTGGGCCAGCTTATCCGGACGCGCTTGTGTACGGCTTCATCCGTACTGTCAGGGTCGAGGCCCAGGCAAAGGACGGTTGCCCGCCAGAACAGGTCTTCCAACTGCTTCTGCGTCATGGCCGTCACCTCTTCTGCGCGTAGGCCACGCAATAGCCATAATCATCCCAGCGGTCCACCCGGATGATCTTGTAGGCCTCGCTGTGCCAGGTCACATCGTCGGCGATGTCCTCGCCTTCGGTCAGGTGGAGTATGGTCTGGGTGTAGATGGCCACCAGGCCCTTGCGCCGTTCGCCCTCCGGGAAGAACTGAAGCTCCTCCGAGGACGGCGGCTGTATGACGCCGATGGCCGTGAAGGTCGTGTCCTCGACCACTTCCATGCGGCCTCCCTGCCACTTGCCCTTCCTGCGGCGCACGGTGAATTCCTGCGCGCCGAGATCAGGGTCAACCAGCAGCTCGGTCACATCGGGAGACAGAGCCATTCAAATCACTTCCCTTCGATGACGTGGGTGATGGAAGATCGCAGGCTGCCGGTGTCGATCAACGGCGTGGAGCTGCCCTTGCCCTTCACCTTGAAGGGCTTGCCGGAAATCCGGTTCCGCATCCAGCCACCCTCCACGGTAATGCCCGCGTTGGGGGCGAAGTGCCCGCCGGTGAAGTAGTCCTTGACGGCGTTCTCGCCGTACATACCGGCCTTGTCCAGCTCGCCCATGGCCGCTCCGATGTCGCCGCTTATGGCAGCTTCGGCAGAGGCTTTCATGCGGCCCTCGATCTTGTCCTTGGCCTCCTCGATGGCCGGTTCCAGGAACGGACGCGCCGGGATCCTCAGGCGAGGGCTGCCGTTGGTGTGGATGAACGCCAGCTCGACGTTGGTGACTTCGCCGTGGCTGCCGCCACTGGCTCCGGGGATGCCGACCAGGACGCGGTTGTTCTTCAGGAAGTTGATGGCGTCCTTGAGATCGCCCAGCCCCTCGCCGCTGACCTTGACATACATTCCCATGATCGTCACCTCCTACCGAACGAACATACCGCCCTTGCCGATCATGCGGGCGTAGGTGGCAAACTGGACGCCGTAGGTGGTCAGCTTCCAGGCTGCCCATCCTTCCAGGTCCTGCGTCGCCTGGCTGCCGTTGTCGTAGCCGACGGACACCTGGCCGACGCTCTTGTTGGTCTTGTTGCCCTGCAGCCGCCCGGCGGTGATAAGCTGCTGCCGCGTCGCGCCCTCCGGGGGCGCTTCGATGAACAGCGTCACGAAATGGGCGATGTACAGCCGCATGCCCTCCTTCCAGAGCGACAGCCAGCGGGCCTCCTTCACCACGGCATGCGCCATGTCTACAAAGTGCTGGAGCTGCTCGTCCTTGATGATGTCCGTGGTGAACGCGGGCATCAGGGCGCGGAAGTCATCGCAGGTGAACGAGGGATTCTCGCCGTCAACGATATTCGAGGCGACGGCGAAGGCCTGCTGCGGAGTGATGCCGATCACTTGGCATCATCACCCTTGGGGGCCTCCTCCTTGGGAGGGTTGTTCTTCTTGGCGTTCGCCTTCTTCTCGATGGCCTCGCCCTGCCTGGCGGTCTCGAAGGGCTCCAGGGCGCCGGCGGCCACGGCCATCTTGAAGGTCGGGTCGCTGGTGAACTTCTCCGGAATCTCGTTGAAGTCGTTGGCCTTGGTGGTCATCTGGGAGCCGTCCATGGCCACCAGCAGGAAGGTCTGGTTCTTGCAATATGCGCGCATTCGATTTACCTCCAATCAAAATCAGGCCAGCCTGTCACGCGGCAGGCTGGCACCTCAAGAGTTGAGCATCAGATGCCGTCCATGTAGATGGCGTGCTGACGGTACGGCCACTGCAGCTCGGAGAACTGGGTGACGTAGGGGGTCAGATAGGCCAGGTGCTCGGCGCTGGCCTGGGTCAGCATGCGCTGCAGCGGCACGGTGATGTCGAAGCGGACGCGGTCCTCGTTGTTGCAGTACGCAACCATGCGGTCAGCGCCGCCGGTGCCCGCGCCGACGCACCACACGGAGGGCGCGATGAACAGGTCGTTGCCCTGGTTCTTGCCCAGGTTGTTCTCCAGCAGGAACTGCAGGATGGACTTGTCGCCGGTCACGCCGACCTTGGTGGACACCAGCTTGGTGTACTGGGCCGGGGGAACCAGGATGTGGTTCGCCATGCCGGACAGGTCGTACTCGGACGCCTGCCAGGTCGCCAGCAGCACGCGGTTGACGTCGGCCAGGATCTCGTCGGCGGTCTTGCCGGACCACTGGGTGTCGGTACCGCTGGCGGTGTGGGGCGCGGCGGTGACGGTGGAGATCAGCGGATCGTTGACCAGACCGTAGCTGCCGGCCTTGGCGATGCCGGTGTAGACGTTCCTGTCCAGCATCTTGTCGTGGACCAGATGCAGGCCGCGGTTCAGGATGTCGTCCAGGCTGCGGCCGATCTTCTGCAGCTTCTGCTGGTCGATCAGCGGCACGGAGACGATGTGGCCCCACTGGAACACGCGGTAGTTGTCCTTGCCGATGTCGGCCTGGATCATGGGCAGGTCGTTGGACTCATTGCCGATCAGACCGTCGTTGGAGCCCTCGCCGGATGCGTAGGAGACGTCCATCACGGACACGCTGTCAACCCAGCCGCCGCCGGTCTTCACCGGCATGTCGCGCGGCCAGGTGATGGAAGTCAGGGGTTCGTGCA
>JAFUWR010000377.1 GCA_017471125.1 Clostridia bacterium
GCCGGTGGACAGGTCCTTCGCCGACACGGTCAGTATGCCGTTGGCGTCGATGTCGAAGGTCACCTCGTTCTGCGGCACGCCCGCCATCGCCCGCTGGATGCCGTTCAGCCGGAACCGGCCGATGGTGCGGTTGTCCCGGGCCATGGGGCGCTCGCCCTGCAACACGTGGATGTCCACCGCCCGCTGGAAGGGCATGGTGGTGGAGAAGATCTGGGCGTGGTGGATGGGCAGGCGGGAATTGCGGTCCACCAGCCGGGTGGCCACGCCGCCCACCGTCTCGATGGACAGGCTAAGCGGCGTCACGTCCAGCAGCAGTATCTCGCCCTTGGCGGCCAGCTCGCCGCTGCCCTGCAATATCTCGCCCTGCACCGCCGCGCCCTGGGCCACGCACTCGTCCGGGTTGATGCTCTTGGACGGCTCCTTGCCGGTGAGCTGGCGGACCTTCGCCTGCACCGCGGGGATGCGGGTGGAGCCGCCCACCAGCAGCACCCGGCCCAGCTCGGCGGGGGAGATGCCCGCGTCCCGCAGGGCGTTCTGCACCGGCACGGCCGTGCGCTCCACCAGGTCGGCGGTGAGCCGGTCGAACTCCGCGCGGGTCAGCGCCGCCTCGAGGTGCACCGGCTGGCCGTCCTTCTGGGTCAGGAAGGGGAGGGCGATCTGCGCCGTCTCCGCGCCGGACAGCTCCTTCTTCGCGGTCTCCGCCGCCTCCCGGAGCCGGCCCATCGCGCCGGGGTCGCGCCGCAGGTCGATGTGGTTTTGGCGCTGGAAGTCGTCGGCCAGCTTGTTCACCACGCGCTCGTCGAAGTCGTCGCCGCCCAGGTGGTTGTCGCCGGAGGTGGCCAGCACCTCGATGACGCCCTCGCCGATCTCGATGATGGACACGTCGAACGTGCCGCCGCCCAGGTCGTAGACCATGATCTTTTGAGGCGTGCCGTTGTTCAAGCCGTAGGCCAGCGCGGCGCTGGTGGGCTCGTTGATGATGCGCTTCACGTTCAGACCCGCGATGCGGCCCGCGTCCTTGGTGGCCTGACGCTGGATGTCGTTGAAGTATGCGGGCACGGTGATGACCGCGTCGGTGACGCTCTCGCCCAAATAGCTCTCCGCGTCCTGCTTGAGCTTTCGCAATATCTGGGCGCTGATCTCCTGGGGCGACCAGCGCTTGCCGTCGATGCTGACGGTCCAGTCCGTGCCCATCTGCCGCTTGACCGAGACGACGGTGCGCTTGGGGTTCACGGCCTGCTGCCGCTTGGCCGCGCTGCCCACCAGCCGCTCGCCCCTGTCCGTGAAGGCCACCACGCTGGGCGTGGCGCGCTCGCCCTTGTCGTTGGCGATGACCACCGGGTGGCCGCCCTCCACGACGGCCACGCAGCTGTTGGTGGTGCCCAGGTCGATGCCGATGATCCTGCTCATATCAATGACCTCTATCATTCTGGATTTGTCTTTCTTCATACCATGAGATGTGATTCATAATACCATGTGTATATGAACCCATTGTTAAATTACGCCGGAATCGTGTTATTTTTGGAGCAATAGCCGTCCCTAACGATGGATATTTTCGTAAGGTTGTGATAAAATGAAAAGGATTTAGAGGGGAAATAAGGAAACGACGGGGAACGAAGGGAGTTCACGACATGCCGGACAAGAAGCACAGGAAGCCGGGCGACCGCTTCGACGCGACGCTGGTGCGGGGGCTTGACCCGCTGCACTGGTTTATGCCGTACATCTATCCCAACCGGGCGGACAACGAGGCGTTCATCCGGGAGGAGTTCGACCTGACCAACCTGGAAGCCTTTTTGGAGAAGAAGAACGAGGGGCTGGACAAGGACCACCGCTACACCGTGTTCCACGCGGTCTGCGCGGCGCTGGTGAAGGCCGTGACGCTCAGGCCCAATATGAACCGCTTCATCCAGGGGCGTCGGCTGTACCAGCGCGACGAGCTGAGCCTGGGCTTCGTGGTGAAGAAGCAGTTCAAGGACAACGCGGACGAGGGCCTGGCGTTCATCAAGTTCCCGGAGGACACCACCATCGACAGCCTGCACGAGCGCATCATGCAGGAGATCTTCGAGTGCCGGTCGGACAAGCTGGACAACTCCACCAAGGGGATGGAGATGTTCACCCATCTGCCGCGGTGGCTGATGCGCATCGTCATGTGGGTGCTGCACCGCCTCGACTTCTACGGCAAGGTGCCCTACGACCTCATCAAGGCCGACCCCAACTACGCCTCGGTGTTTTTGACCAACTTAGGCTCCATCAAGCTGAACGCCGCCTATCACCACCTGAGCAACTGGGGCACCACGTCCATCTTCGTCATCATCGGCGAGAAGGGCCGTAAGCCCGTGTTCCACGAGGACGGCACCTTCGAGATGCGCACCATGCTGTCGGTGGGCATCACGCTGGACGAGCGCATCGCGGATGGCTATTACTACGCCCAGACCGTGCGGCTGGTGAAGAAGCTGATCGAGTGCCCGGAGCTGTTGGACACCCCCGCGAACCAACCGGTCGATTACTGATCGAATATGGAGGTCATTCCATGACAAATATAAAGACCCCCTGGGCGCCGTGGATGGGCGAGGTGCCCATGCACCTGGACTACTTCCAGGGCTCCATGGTCGAGATGGTGGAGAACGTGGCGGCGAAATATCCCGACGTCACGGCCTACGACTTCATGGGCGGGCATACGCGCTATCCCGAGCTGGTGAAGCAGATCCACCAGTGCGCCCGGGCGCTTCGGCAGATCGGCATCAAGCCCGAGGACCGGGTGACCATCTGCATGCCCAACGCGCCGCAGACCGTCGTCATGTTCTACGCGGTGAACATGGTGGGCGCCATCGCCAACATGGTGCACCCGCTGTCCGCCGAGGGCGAGATCGAGTTCTACCTGAACGACTCCGAGTCCGTGGCGGCGCTGACGCTGGACCAGTTCTACGGCAAGTTCGCCAACATCCGCAAGAACACGCCGTACCTCAAGCACCTCATCATCGCGGACGTGGCCGACGCGCTGAACCCGCTGATGAAGATAGGCTACAAGCTGACCCAGGGCCGCAAGATCCCCAAGGTGCCGAAGGACGCGGACGTGCTGCTGTGGAAGCGGTTCATGGCCGACGGCGAGAAATTCACCGGCGATCCGCGCGTGAAGCGGGTGGGGGACGATCCGGCGGTCATCCTCTATTCCGGCGGCACCACCGGCATCACCAAGGGCATCCTGCTGTCCAACCTGAACTTCAACGCGCTGGCGGCGCAGATCATCGCCACCAACCCCATCTGGGACATCGGCGACAAGATGCTCGCCATCATGCCCATGTTCCACGGCTTCGGCCTGGGCGTCAGCATCCACTCGATGCTGGCCAACGGCGGCGGCTGCATCCTCGTGCCCCGGTTCACGCCCCAGACCTACGCGGAGCTTCTGCGCAAGCACAAGCCCAACTTCATCGCGGGCGTGCCGACGCTGTACGAGGCGCTGCTGCGCATCCCGAACCTGGAGGACCTTGACCTGTCGTGCTTGAAGGGCGTGTTTTCCGGCGGCGACAGCCTGCCCATAGAGCTAAAGAAGCGCTTTGACAAGTTCCTCAAGGAGCACGGCTGCAAGGTGGAGGTCCGCGAGGGCTACGGCACCACCGAGTGCGTCACCGCCTCCTGCCTGACCCCGCTGACCAAGGCCAAGGAGGGCTCCATCGGCATCCCCTTCCCGGACACCTACTACAAGATCGTCAAGGTGGGCACCGAGGAGGAGGTCCCCTACGGCGAGGAGGGCGAGATCTGCCTGGCCGGGCCGACGGTGATGCTGGAGTACGTCAAGCACCCCCAGGAGACCGCCCAGACCCGCCGCGTCCACGCCGACGGGCTGACGTGGATACATACCGGCGACCTGGGCGTCATGGACGACGAGGGCTACATCTACTTCCGCCAGCGCATCAAGCGCATGATCGTCACCAGCGGCTACAACGTCTACCCCTCCCAGATCGAGAACATACTCGACGCCCACGAGGCGGTGCACCTGTCCTGCGTCATCGGCGTGCGCGATCCCTACAAGATGCAGAAGGTCAAGGCGTATATCGTCTTAAAACCCGGCTACGAGCCGTCCGAGGCCACCCGGCAGATGCTGATGGACTACTGCAAGAAGCACATCGCCAAGTACGCCATGCCCTACGACATCGAGTTCCGCCCCGACCTGCCCAAGACCCTGGTGGGCAAGGTGGCCTACCGCGTGCTCGAGGAGGAGATGGAGAAGGCCGTCACGGCGTAACGCTATATTGATCGCCGGTCTGACGCGGGGCGTCGGACCGGCGATCTGTGATTTTGGAGGTTGTCATGACCCGATTGCACTGTATCTTCCACGGCCGGGTGCAGCACGTGGGCTTTCGGTATACGGCTTATTATTTCTCCCGGCAGCTCTACATCACCGGCTGGGTGGACAACCGGTCCGACGGCACTGTGGAGCTGGAGGCCCAGGGCGCGCCGCTGATGCTCCAAAAACTGCTGTCCCAGTTGAAGGGCCAGTTCGACATCGACACCATCGACGTGGAGAAGGTCGAGGTGCAGCCCAATGAGCGTAAATTTGCTGTCAGGGGCTATTCGTGAGCGCACGCGCTCACGAATGCCCCAAAGATGGCCCGCGCGGCGGCGTCGGTCCTCCACGCGAACTCCGGGTGCCACTGCACGGCCCACAGGAACGGCTGGCCGGGGTGCCACACGGCCTCTATGAGCCCGTCCTCGGACATCGCCATGGGCTTGAGGGCGGGGGAGAGGTCCCGCACGGCCTGGTGGTGGTAGCTGTTGACCATCAGCGCGTCCGCGTGAAGCAGGTCGTGCAAGGGCGTATCCTTTACGATGTCCACCCGGTGGGCGGGCGCGTCGTAGGGCGGGGCCTGGTGGTGCTCTGTGGAAGTCGGGCGCTGGCTGGGCAGGTCCTGCCACAGTGTGCCGCCCAGGGCCGCGTTGATGAACTGTATGCCCCGGCAGATGCCCAGCACGGGCTTTTTTTGTGCCATCGCGCTGCGCAGGACGATTTTTTCCATCGCGTCCCGGGCCGCGGAGGTCGCGCCGCAGGCGGGCAGCTTCATAGCGCCGTACACCGACGGGCCCACGTCGTGGCCGCCGGTCAGCAAAAACCCGTCGCACAGGCCGCACAGCCGCGCGAGGTCGGCTTCGTCGCCCGTCAGCGGCAGCATCACCGAAAGCCCGCCGGCGTCGTTCACGCCGTCCATGTACCCCGGCAGCATCCAAAGGCTCTCCCTCTCGTCGTCCACAAGGGGGATCAGGCCGATCACAGGCTTCATACTATCCGTCCTCCCGTCCGTTCAGCGTTTTTGCCAGTATACCATTTGATACTACTCTTCATCTAAAAAGCAACTAACAATCCATCGTCTGAGAGTGATACTTTTAATCACGTCATGAGTAAGATCATTGATAGTATCGAACAATCTATCAAGGACGTGATTGAGAGATTTGAATACTTCATTTCTGAATCCCATAGAACGAAGTTGTTTCCATATTTGTTCTATGGGGTTCATCTCCGGAGTGTAAGGTGGTATGAACAACAGCTTTATATTGTCCGGCA
>JAFUWR010000378.1 GCA_017471125.1 Clostridia bacterium
GCCTTCCGCGGCGAATACATGAGCAATTATTCGTGGGCAAGCTTCACGGAAGGAACGCTGCCGCCGGTGGACAGCGACACCTGACGCCTATTCAATGGGATGGCCCCAAATGTTTAGATTTTATGAATCTTTGCGTTTGGGGCTTTTCTTTGCACCTGTTTTACTGGACATTTATTGGACATCCCCTGTTATGCTATAATTGAATCGGTGTGTACATTGGTTCAGACACCAGAAAGAAAACGTCGGGAGGAAACATTTGATGAAAAGGACAAAGATGATCACCCTGTTGGCCCTGGTTTTTGCCCTGCTGATGCAGCCCGCCTTCGGCGCGCCCGCGGAGGGTGAGATTGCAGAAGAAGTGCCGACCGAGACCGTGCAAATCGAGGAAATCCTCATGGGCATGTCCATCGAGGACAAGATCGCCCAGATGATCATGCCGGCGATGCGGACCTGGGGCGGGGATAAGGTCACCGCGCTGTCGGACGCCCCGGAGCTTGCCGAGGCCCTGCGCCGCCATCCCTACGGCGGCGTCATACTGTTCGGCCAGAACATCGTGGACGCCGGGCAGACCGTGCGGCTCATCAGCGATTTGCAGGCCAACAACGCGCAGGTCGCGGGCGCGGTGCCCTACTTCATCGCGGCGGATCAGGAGGGCGGCTCCGTGGCGCGCCTGACCATGGGCACCCGCGGCACGGGCAGCATGGCCATCGGCGCGACGGGCGAAGAAGGCTCGCGGCATGCCCGCGCCATCGGCGAGGTGTTCGGCGAGGAATTGTCCGCGCTGGGCATCAACGTGAACCTGGGCCCCTGCATCGACGTGATCCTGGATCTGACGGACCTGGGCATGAGCACCCGGGTGTTTTCTGATGATCCTGAGGCGGTATCGGCGCTGGGCATCGCGTTCGCGGACGGCGTCGGCCAGAGCGATGTCGTCACCTGCTACAAGCATTTCCCCGGCGCGGGTGACGGCAGCGACTACCCGACCTCGATCCCCCTGTCATTGGAAGAGCTCAAGCAGAACGGGCTTCTGACCTACGGCGCGGCCATCGACGCGGGCGCGGAGATGGTGATGACCTCGGCCACCACGTTCCCCGAGATCGACGACGCGGTCATGATGGCGGACGGCGCGACGAAGGGATATTATCCCGCGACCCTGTCTGAAAAGATCGTCACGCGGATGCTGCGCGAGGAGCTGGGCTTTGATGGCGTGGTGATGACCGACGCTCTGGAGATGGAGCAGTTCGTCACCGAGCCCGATACCCAGGCGGCTTTATTTACGGGGGATCGGGCGATGGTGGAGCACGACTTGCAGGTCGCGGAGAAGGTCATCAACGCCGGGTGCGACATCCTGCTCATCCCCACCGACTTAAACGGGCCGGACGCGGCACAGTATTATGACGATTACATCGCGGGCATCGCGGATTTGGTGGGCGAGGGCGCGATCCCGATATCGCGCATCGACGAATCTGCGCGGCGCATCCTGACTTTGAAGGCGCGCCGGGGCGTCCTCGACCTGGATGTCAGCGGCGCGGACGTGGAGGAAAAGGCGGCGGCAGCGTCCCTGATCGTCGGTTCTGCGGCGCATCACGCGGTGGAGCGGGAGACGGCGCGGCAGGCGATCACCCTGCTCAAGAACGACGGCGCGCTGCCGCTCTCGGGCAGTAAAACTACCGTGGTCATCCTTGGCCGCACGGCCTCCGACGATACGCCCATCCGCTATGCCGTCGATCAACTCTTGGAGGGCGGCTTCATCGACGCCGACGTGCGGATCGAGGACCGCATCACGGGGGAGACCCGGGGCGACGCGGACGCCGGAACGACCATCGTCATTGACCGCTATTACGACACCGCGGACGGCGGCCAGCTTGTATATTCGGACGAACTCGCGGCGTCGATCCAAGGCGCGGATGCGGTCGTCTGCCTGAGCGCGGTGGGGGCGGGCATCAACCAGCTCCAGGACGACCGGCCCGCCATGCAGGGCGTCAGCCGCGCGCTGGACGAGGCGCACCAGGCCGGGGCGGCGTTTGTTCTGCTCAGCGACAACCTGCCCGTGGACGCGGCGCGGTTCCAGGATGCGGACGCCATCGTGTGCGCGTACCTGTCGGCGGGCTTCGGCATCGACCCGACGGCTCGAACCAGCGGTTCGGAAAACGTCGGCGCGGCCAACGCCAACGTGCCCGCTGCGCTGATGGCCATCTTTGGTGCGGGGGACATGCCCGGACGCCTGCCCATAAATCTTCCCGCGCTGGAAAGGCAGCCGGACGGCAGCTGGGTCTATGGAGATTCGATCCTGTATGCGCGCGGTTATGCCTTCGACGACAGTCAGGAGCTCAAAAACCGGCTGCGGTTGGTCGTCAAGACCGCATGATACTATTAGAGACAGGAGAATTACAGCTATGAAGAAAATGGTCACACTGATCCTTGCGGTGGTACTGCTGCTATCCATATTCTGTGCCGTAGCGGAGGAATCCGCCGGCGTCGCGGGAAGCGTATTGGCCCCGGATCCCACCGAGGGTGCCTTCTACATCACGGAGATCACGGATGCGATTTTTGAACGTATTTACGGCAAGTCCTTCAAGGAGGATTGCACCCTGCCCCGGGAGGACCTGCGTTACCTCCATGTCCTGCACGTGGATTTGGACGGAAACGTGCATGAGGGCGAGATGATCGTCAATCGGCATATCGCGGAGGATGTCCTGGAGATATTGAAGCAGCTGTATGAGGCGGATTATCCGATCGAGAGGATCCGCCTGGTGGACGAGTACGACGCGGACGACGAGGCCTCCATGGAGGACAACAATTCATCTTCCTTCAACTTCAGGTTTATTTCCCACACGACGCGGGTGTCCAAGCACGGGCTGGGGCTGGCCGTGGATATCAACACGCTCTACAATCCCTATACGAAGGTGGTGGACGGAGAGCGCATCATAGAGCCGGTCACCGGCGAGCCCTATCTCGACAGGGACGCGGATTTCCCCTATAAGATCGATGAAAACGACCTGTGCTATCACCTGTTCATCGAGCACGGCTTCGAATGGGGCGGCGCCTGGGAGGACAGGAAGGACTATCAGCATTTCGAGATCCCCGACGCGATGATCGCGGAATGGTATCCTGAGGATCAAGCGTAAAAGCCCTGTATAGGAATAGGAGCGTTGGAAATGGAACGAATGGTTGAGCTGTGCGGGAGAATCGATTCATCGAATGCGGGAAAGCTGGAAGAAGCCTTGTTGGCTGAATGCGAAAAGCACGGGACGATCGTCTTGGACGCGAATGAGCTTGAATATATCTCATCGGCCGGACTTCGGGTCCTGCTGAAACTGCGAAAGAAGCAGGGATGTCTGGAGGTTAGGAATGTATCCACTGAGGTCAACGAAATCTTTGAAGTGACTGGATTTTCGGACATGCTGACCATCCGGAAAAAGCTGAGACAGCTTTCCGTGGATAACTGCGAGCTGATCGGCAAGGGCGGGAACGGAAGCGTCTATCGGATCTCTGAGGACGACATCATCAAGGTCTATACAGAAAGGACGCCGCTCTCGAGCATCGAGAGTGAGCGCGAGCTTGCCAGAAGCGCCTTTGTGGCCGGTGTGCCAACGGCGATCCCCTATGATATGGTGAAGGTGGGCGACAATTACGGGATCATCTTTGAAATGGTAAAGGCAGATGTGATCGCCCGGAAGTTTATGAATGAACCGGAAAACTTCGATGCCTATGCGGAAAAGTACGCCGAATTGTTCAAGGAGATCCATACGGTGAAGCTGTCCGGAAAGGGCCTTGCCGCGACGAGCGAGATCTATCTGTCCTACCTTGACCGGCTTGCGGGCTGGTATGACGAGAAAGAATTGGAACGCCTCCGTTGGTTTATTCGACAGATCCCCGAAAAGGAAACCATGGTGCACGGCGATTTCCATACCAACAATGTCATGGTGCAAGGGGATGAACTGCTGATCATCGATATGGCCGAAATCAGCTACGGCAACCCGATCTATGACCTGGCTTCCTCCTATTACGCGCACATGCTCAATCCCAGGCTGGACCCCGGCAGCGTGATGAGATACCTGAATGTCACGCCTGAAATTGCCATGCGCCTCTGGTCTGTCATGATGGAGCGCTATTTTGATACCACAGACAAGGCCATCATCGACAGAAACAACAAAACGATAGAAGGCTTTTGTATGTTGAAGCAGGCGCTGATCCCCGCGATATGGGTCAATATGCCTGATGAACACAAGAAGAGCTCGGTGGAGGCGGCGCGCATGCATTTCTTCCCAAGGATGGAATCGCTGCTGGACGACTTAAACAGGATGATTCGATAAGATCCAACGAGATGATCAAAGAGGTGTTTGACGTCACCGGCTTTGCGGACATCCTGGACATCGAATAAATGGAGGATACATGATGAGGATTCGACAGGCGAGGAGATCGAAGCATTCAAGCAACTGCGCAGGCCGTACTTACTGTATGTGGACGCGGCTTAACATTGAGCCTTGAGCTTATATCCAGAAGGTCAGCTGTTGTCCTCAGTCTTGAATAGATACCACGACATATAGCAAATACACTGTAACAGGAAGCAAAAAATGAAAAATAATGCACGCCGTTTTCTCGCGCTGATGCTTGTCGTCTTACTGGCTCTACCCGCCTTTGCACTGAGTGAAGCTTCCGGCGACGACATAGAGGCGATGATCTCCAGCATGACGCTGGAGGAGAAGGTAGGCCAAATGATGGTAGTTTCCTTCCGGGTTTGGAAGGAGTTGCCGGAGGAGGAGCCGGAGGAAGGCGAGGATGCCGAGGAGCCGGAGGCGGTGAACATCACCGAGCTGAACGACCCCATCCGCGAATGCCTGGCGAACTGTCACTTCGGCGGCACGGTGCTGTATGCGGAGAATTGCCAGGACGCGGAACAGGTTTTGCGCCTCGTGGCGGATTTGCAGGCGACCAATCAGGCGGGCGGCGGCATTCCGATGCTGGTGGCCGCGGACCAGGAGGGCGGCACCGTGGCGCGGCTGGGCTTCGGCACCACCGGCCCCGGCAACATGGCGCTGGCGGCGACAGGCGACGCGGAGAACGCCCGCGCGATGGCCTCGATCTACGGCGAGGAATTGAGCCTGCTGGGCATCAACACCGACTTTGCGCCGGTGATGGATGTGAACAGCAATCCCAACAACCCTGTCATTGGCGTGCGCTCTTTCTCGGACGATCCGCAGATGGTCTACGGGTTCGGCAGCGCTTATGTCGAGGGTCTGCACAGCACGGGCACCATCGCCACGCTGAAGCACTTTCCCAGCCACGGCAACACCGACACCGACAGTCACACGGGACTTCCGCTGATCGACCGCAGCTATGAGGAATTGAAGGCGCTGGACCTGATCCCGTTCCAATCCGCGATCGACGTCACCGCTGACATGGTGATGACCGCCCACATCCAATTCCCGCAGATCGAGACCCAGACCTATACCTCTGTCTCTACCGGCGAGGAGATCTACCTGCCTGCCACCATGAGCAGGACCATCCTGACGGACATCCTGCGCGGCGACATGGGCTTTGAGGGCGTGATCGTCACCGACGCGCTGGACATGGCGGCGATCCACGACAACTTCACCGACGAGGACGTCATCCGCCTGACCATCGACGCGGGCGCGGACATGCTGCTGCTGCCCATCATCACGGACACCGACCTGTTCCAGCGGAACATGGACATGGTGGACACGGCTGTCCGGCTGGTTCGGGAGGGCGAGATCGACGAAGCGCGGATCGATGCATCCGTGCGCCGCATCCTGACGCTGAAACAGAAATACGGCCTGCTGGACGAGACGGACTTCACCGTCACGGACGAGCAGGTTCAGGCCGCGGTCAGTGGCTGCGGCAGCGCGGAACACCGTCAGGCAGCGTTTGACATCTCACAGAAGGCCCTCACGCTGGTGAAGAACGACAACCAGGCGTTCCCCGTGCAGATGCAGGCGGGGGAAACGGCGCTGATCCTTTTTGCCGATTCCTGTGCCAGCCGTGTGGGAACCGGCGATCTGGCCGTCCAGCTGCTCACGGAGCAGGGCGCGCTGCCGAATGGCACGGAAATCACCGTGATGGCGAATGACGCGGGAAACGGCGAGAAATGCGTAAATACGGCCATCGAGGCGGACCATGTGGTCCTCGTGAACCGCATGTACAATGCAGCCTGTCTCGACCCCAACACCGACGACGGCTTCTCCACGGCGGTGTTCGACCAGATCATCGAGGCGCGGCACGGGTTGGGCAAGGCCGTGATCGTCGTCTCCTGCCAGCTGCCCTATGATGCGGCGCGTTTCACCGAGGCGGACGCGATGCTGCTGACCTATGGCGGCGGCGTGATGTGCGCGATCCCACCCGAGACAGGGGCGGGAAGCGCCTATGCGCCGAACCTGGCCGCGGGTCTTTGCGCGTGCTTCGGCATGGGCGAGGCGAACGGAAAGCTGCCCGTCAACCTCCCGTCGCTGGATGAAAACTATGCCATTACCAGTGAAATCCTTTATAAATTCGGGGAATAGAAAGCCGCGGCGATGATGATTCTGTGAACATCGCCGTCGCGAGGGGAAAGGGTGCATCCAGATGGACTGAAGGCAAAAGGCGATCATGGATTCCAGCAGATTCCCTTTCTCCGGAGGTCATCGACGAACGCCTCCGTGACCTGCAGAAAGAGCTTGTGAAGAAGGCCAACCAGAAGGACGATAACGACGCCATCGCAGAAGAGATCCTCCGGCTCCGGGACATGCGAAAGCAGGCCGAAGTCGACAGCGTTGTCAAGGATGAGCAGATGCACCTGATCCAAGACCTGCAGGATTTCATCAAGAGCCAGCCCACTACCATCACGGAGTTTGACGAGACGCTGGTCAAGCGCCTGATCACGAAGATCACCGTCTTTGAGGATCACTTCACCATCGACTTTAAGTCCGGAGTCACCATCGAAATCCAAGCATAAGAAAGGCTCCTCGCCGCCGACGTATATGTCGGAAGTGAGGAGCCTTTCTCTGTCTAATACAAACTGGAATTTGTTTAATACTATACTCAAATAAAATATAGACGATCAAAAATTGATATGGTATAATGGAATCGGTGATGAGAGATGACAGGATTCCAGATAAGCAAAGAAGAATACGAAGCGATCAAGGGAGCAGAAAGAGCGACCGCAGACAAGAA
>JAFUWR010000379.1 GCA_017471125.1 Clostridia bacterium
CTGACGCGGACGTGGTTCTCCGGGGCCTCGTCGAAGGTGGAGTAGATGACCTCGCCGTCGATGGAGCGCTTCATGTCGGTGACCTCCTCCGGGCGCTCGTCGATCAACAGCACGATCAGCTTGATCTCCGGGTACCGGGCGGTGATGGCGTTGGCCACCTTCTTCAATAAGGTCGTCTTGCCGGCCTTGGGCTGGGACACGATCATGCCGCGCTGGCCGCGGCCGATGGGCGCGAGCATGTCGATCAGGCGCAGGGAGATGTCCCCCTGTCCCACCGGCGCGGGCTGCTCCAGCCGCAGGCGCTCGTCGGGATAGATGGGCACCAGGTCCTCGAACCGCGGGCGCACGGCGGCGTCCTCCGGCGGCTGGCCGTTGACGGAGGTGATGTACATCATGGCGCTGTAACGGTCGCCCTCCCGCTGGGGACGGGTCTTGCCCACCACGTAGTCGCCCATCCGCAGGTTGAAGCGGCGGATCTGGGCGATGGAGATGTACACGTCGTTGGGGCTGGGCAGGCAGTTCTCCGCGCGCAGGAAGCCGTAGCCGTCCTGCTGCAGCTCCAGCACGCCCGCGCCGTCGTCGCACTCGCCGGAGTTCAGCATCTCCGGCACGGCGGGGTTGTTGACCTTGTACTCGGCGTTGTAGTAGCCCTCGCGCCGCCCCCGCTGGCTGGCGGTCTCGGGATACTCCTGGCCCCCCTCCGACCCCTGGCGCGGCTGCCCGTTCATGGGGGGCCGCTGCATGAACCGCGGGCTCGCGGGGCGCTGGCCGTTGTCGTTCCGCTGGGGCTGGGCGCTTGGCTGGCCCTCGGCGGGGCGGTTGTTGGGGAAGCGCCGCTGGGGACGGTTCGGATAGGGCTGGAACGGGCGGCGAGCCTCGGGCTTCTGCTCGGGCTTCGCCTCGGTCTTGACCTCCTGCTTGGCCTCCTGCTTGACCTCGGGCTTGGCTTCCTGCTTCGCCTCGGGCTTCGGCTCAGGCTTAGCCTCCTGCTTGACCTCGGGCTTCGGCTCTGGTTTCGGCTCGGGCTTTGATTCAGGCTTAGCCTCGGCCTTGGGCGCCTCCTTGGTGGGCTCGCTCTTCGGCTCCGCCTTGGCCTTGGCCGGGCGTCCGCGGCGGGCGGGGGCGGGCTTCTCCACAGTGGCCTCGGGCTTGGGCGCTTCGGCCTTTGCCGATGCCTTCGCCGGTTCCTCCGCCTTTGCGGGCGCTTCTTCCTTGACAGGCGCTTCCGGCTTGGGCGCTTCGGCCTTCGCGGGCGCGGGCTTCGCCGCCTGTGCCGCCGCCTCAGCCTCCAGCAGCAGGTCGATCATCACCGTCTTCTTGGTGCCCGCGGGCACGCGCACGCCGTTGGCCTTCGCCAACTGCCGAAGCTCCGCGACGGTCTTCATGTGCAGGGATTGATAGTCCATATTAACCTCCAGATGTAACCTTTCTGCCCACCACGATGTCCCTCGTGATCGCCTGCTCGACCCAGTGCCCGAAGCCGTCGTAGGGGCCGTCGGCCAGGACCTCGAACCCGGCGTCGGCCATCAGGCCGCGGAGCCTGTCGCGCTTGAAGGTCTGGGCGTTGAAGGACAGCGCCACCGCGCCGCCGGGCTTCAATATCCCCCGCCAGCCGGGGAGGGCCTTTTTCAGCAGCGCCTCCAGCCAATTGCCGCCCTTGGGCACGGACTGACCAGGCTGGGCGTCGTGCCGCACGCCGTAGGGCAGGTCGCAGGCGATCAGGTGGAAGGTGTTCTTGGAGAACGCCTCGCCGGACCGGGCGGCGTCCAGCTCCACCAAATCGAGCGACACCTTCCCCGCCCCGGCGGTCACGTCGAACCGGGTCAGCGGCGCGGGCCTGCCGCCCTTGCAGGTGCGGGACGCCCTGGCCGTCGCGTGCTTGAAGCGGTGGTATTCGAGGTAACGCTTGAAGAACTTCTCCGCTTCCTTCAGATCGGTCCTGTCCACGTCCGCGCCCACGGCTTCCCAGCCCCGGTTCAGCGCGATGAACGGCGCGGTGGCCCGGCCGCACATGGGATCGTAGAAATGAAGCGGCCCCGCCTCGTCCCAGAAGTCGCTCGACCACAGCGCGACGTTCAAGAGCAGTTGCAGGAACATCTCGTTGGTCTTGCCCTTGTACTTCAATATGGCGGGCAGGTCGTCGCCGACGGCGGCGGCGGCGCGGCCCGCGACGGGCAGGAGGCTTCCATCCTCCCGGCGCTCAAAGAGCTGGTACAGGAGCGACTGGCCGCGGATGGCGGCGACGGCGCGTTCGGACAGACGGTCGGGGCAGTCGATCGCGAGGCACGGCATGTCTGCCGCCTCGTCGATCGCCACGGACGCCTCCGGCGCGACCCTTTGAAGCGCCAGCCGAAGCTCCGCGACGGCCAAATTCCGCGTCTCCTGTTGATAGCGGGCGTTGGCGTGGGGCCAGAGCAGCATCGAATATTGCATGGGTATCCACCTGTATATCATTTTATGTCACGCGCCGGCGGTCATGCACGGGCGTTTTGACGGGATCGGTATAACAAAACCGCGCCGCATAGAGGTGCGACGTGTGTAAAAAGGTCGATTGTATAACGGCGGCAGTAACTGAAACAGCCCCTCTGGCGTCCAGAGGGGCTATCATTGGCTTAATACTTGCGTTTGCGGGCGGCTTCCGCCTTCTTCTTACGCTTTACGCTGGGCTTTTCGTAATGCTCCCTTTTCCTTGCTTCTGCGAGAATGCCATCACGAGCAGTCTTACGCTTAAAACGGCGCAGCGCGCTTTCCAATGATTCATTTTCCCGAATGCGTACCTCGGACATGTGCTTTCCCTCCCCTCGCGATTAAACTGGCATCTGCCAATGTAGCATGGGGTTCGCCACATTCTTAATTATACCCCATAACTTATGTACTCGTCAACCCTTCGGCCCGTTAAATGTTTTGTATCAGGGATCAGGCCATCTTCTCGGGAAGCTGCGTCCCGCCCAGCAGGTGGATGTGCAGGTGGTTCACGGACTGGGCCCCGTCGCGGCCGCAGTTGGAGAGGACGCGGAAGCCGCTCTCGGCCACACCCTCCTGATGGGCGATGACGCGGATGGCGTCGGTGAGGGCGGCGGCGGTCTCGGCGTCGCACTCGAGGATGTTCGCCATGTGCTTCCTGGGCACGATCAGCACGTGCACGGGCGCCTGGGGATTGATGTCGCGGAAGGCGTAGACCTTGTCGTCCTCGTAGACCTTCGCGCTGGGGATGTCGCCGGCCATGATCTTGCAAAACAGACAATCGCTCATTGGTATCTTCCTCCTGTATCAGTTTCGACCTCGCCGAGGGCCAGTGTCCCGTCCAGGGACGCGAGCCGCACCGGGAGGATGTCGCCGGGGTCCGCCTTGGCACGGACGCGGATGTACTGCCCGGTGTAGCCCTCGGCCAGGCCGCACCCGGGCTCGCCCGCGGGCTGCTCGAACAGCACGGGCTGCACGGTGCCCAACATGGATGAGACGTAATCGCGCTCCAATTGGTTCCCGACCTCGATGAGCTTCCGCGCCCGCGCGCGCTTGACGGCCTCGGGCAGGTGCCCGGGCATGGCGTCGGCGACGGTGCCCTTGCGCCGGGAATAGGGAAACACGTGGATGCGTGCAAGGCGCACGGCCCTGACGAATTCGACGGTCTCCTCGAATTCCGCCTCCGTCTCGCCGGGGAAGCCCGCGATGACGTCGGTGGTCACGGCGCAGTCGGGCATGTATTTCCGAAGGGTACCCACGGCTTTACTGTATTCCTCCGGCGTATACCGGCGGCGCATGCGCTTCAGCACCGTGGCCGACCCGGATTGCAGCGACAGGTGGAACTGCCGCATGATCCCGGGCATCTCCGACAGGGCCCTGGCGAACGCCTCGGTCACCACCACCGGCTCCAGCGAACCCAGCCGCACCCGCGCCACGCCATCCACGTCATGGGCGGCGCGTATGGCATCCAGCAGCGTGTCGTCGGTGCCCCGGCCATAGCTGGCGAGATGGATGCCCGTCAGCACCAGCTCCCGGTAGCCCGCCGCGGCCAGCCGTTCGGCCTCGGCCCGCACGTCCTTGAGCGCCATCGAGCGCACCGGCCCGCGCACGGTGGGGATGATGCAGTAGGCGCAATAGCGGTCGCAGCCCTCCTGGAGCTTCATGGTGGCGCGGGTCTTGCCCTCGTGACGGCTGACGAACAGGTTCTCAAACCCCGCGCCCTTGAGCGGGGCCACGGCGTTGATGGGCTGGCCGTCCAAAAGCGCCTGCTCCAGCAGCTCGACCACCTCGGCCCGCCGCTGCACGCCCACCACCAGCCTGACGCCGTCCATCGCGAGGAGCTGTTCGGCCTCCCGCTGGGCCAGGCACCCGCACACCACGATGGCGCACCCGGGCTGCTCCCGCGCCACGCGCCGGATGGTCTTGAGCGACTTCTGGTCGCCGGTGCCGGTGACGGTGCAGGTGTTGACCAGGCACACGTCCGAGGGCTGGCCGAAGTCCACGGGCGCGTAGCCGGCCCGCTCGAAGGCTTCCAGCATGGCCTCGGTGTCGTACTGGTTCACCTTGCAGCCGAGGGTATAGGTCGATATGGTCCTCATATTTCTCTCCGTTCAGATGTCGCCCCACAGGGCCTGGGCCAGTGCCGCGGACGCCACCGCGGCGGTCTCCGTGCGCAGTATGCGCGGGCCGAGGGTGACGGTCAGGGCGCCCGCGTCGGTCAGCGCCGCCACCTCCTCCGGGGACATGCCGCCCTCGGAGCCGATGACGATGCCGATGTCCCTGGCGCCTGGATGCTCGGCATGGGCGTCCTTTATGCCGCGCCCGTCGGCGTCCTCCCAGGGGACGAGTATCAGGTCGTGAGACGCCATGCGAGCGATGGCCTGTTTCCATGTCATCGGTAACTCCACCGCCATCGGCGCGCCGCGCCTGCACTGCTTCGCGGCCTCACAGGCGATGCGGGACAGGCGCTCCTGCCGCTTTTTGCCGTCCTTTTCGTCCAGCTTCACCACGCAGCGGTCCATCTTCACGGGCACCAGCGCCGCCGCGCCCAGCTC
>JAFUWR010000380.1 GCA_017471125.1 Clostridia bacterium
CGGGCGGCGGTCATCCGCACCTCCGTGGCGGCGGCGCTGGGCGCGGGCATCCCCATCGAGGAGCCCCGCGGCTTCCTGCTGGTGCTGATCGGCGGCTCCACCACCGAGGTGTGCGTCATGTCCATGAACGGCGTAGTGGCCTGCCGCACCATGCGGACCGGGTCGCTGGCCCTGGACGAGGCCATCGTGCGCTACATACGGCGGGAGAAGAAGCTCATCATCGGCCAGCGCACCGCGGAGGACTTAAAGATAGATTTGGGCACCGCCGTGAAGAATCCCAGCCTGTCCAAGGAGAAGGTGGCCCTGCGCGGGCGCGACGCCATCTCCGGCAAGCCCGCCACGGTGGACATCACGGCCGAGGACATCCACAAGGCGCTGCTGCCCCCGCTGGAGACCCTGGCCGAGGACATCCGGGACGCCTTCGAGAACATCCCGCCGGAGCTTGCCGAGGACATACTGCCCAACGGCATGTACCTGTCCGGCGGCGGCGCTCAGTTAGAGGGCCTGTCCGACCGGCTGGGCGAGCTGCTCCACCTGAACGTCCTCGTCCACGAGAATCCCCAGGACGACGTGGCCCTGGGCGCGTGCCTGGCCGCGTCCAACGACAGGCTGGCGCAAAAAATCTCGATGAGCGGATGCCTGATAGACGTGTAATCATCAAACGGGAGCGATGCAGATAATGCCCTCGAAGAAGAAGCGCAAGACGAACAAGCGCTATACAAAAAAACGCACGCCGGAAGAGATACGGCTCCGCCGCATACGGCGCAGGAACGTGATCTTCACGATCCTCGTCATCATCGCGGTGGCGGCGGTGGTGTTCTTCCTGATCCTGCGCAATTCAAACGACATCTCCCTGGCGGAGAACGGCATCGGCTCGCTGTTCAGCCGGGTGCAGAGCGCGTTCACCACCGTGACCGGCGGCATCCGGGACTTCACCACCCGCTGGCACAACTACGGCGCGCTGGAGCAGGAGTACAACGAGCTGTCGCTGCAATACCAGCAGACCTCGCTCCAATTGGACGCGGCCCAGGAGGCCATCCAGGAAAACGCGCGGCTAAAGACGCTGCTCGAGGCCCAGAGCCGGTATGAATCGCTGGACCCCATCTACGCCAAGGTCATCGCCCGGGCGCCGGGCCAGTGGTTCGAGACCTTCTCCATCAACCGCGGCAAGAACGACGGCGTCTCCGCGGGCATGGCCGTGGCCAACGGCGACGGCCTGGTGGGTCGCGTCTACGAGGCCGGCATGAACTACGCCAAGGTCATCTGCATCATCGACAGCCGGTCCGCTGTGGCCTGCATGGTCCAGTCCACCCGCGACAACGGCATCATGCGCGGCGAGGTCACCGCCTCGTCCCAGCGGGCGGAGTGCTACGTGTACTACCTGCCCAGCCTCAACAACGTGGTGCCGGGCGACGTGGTCATCACCTCCGGCACGGACTCGCTGTTCCCCAAGGGGCTGCACATCGGCACCGTCACCGCGGTATCCATGGACGCCGGCAGCGAGGGCAGCTACGCCGTCGTCGCCCCGTCGGTGGACTTCCGGCACCTCGAGGAGGTGTTCGTGCTGCGCGAGGTCATCGAGACCGATTCCGATGAGAACCTGCCCAGCACCGTCAACAACATGAAGCCCATCATCAACGAGTCCCCCACCCCCGACCCGCAGGTCACCCCCACGCCCTCCCCCACCCCGGCCGAGGCCACGTGGAGCTACCCGTCCGCCAGCGTCGCCGTGCCCGTCATCGAAACGCTGCCCGAGGACGAGTGGGTCAGGAATTCGTAAAAACAAGCGGGCGCTGAGGGCAGCGCCCCTACTCCCTACTCCCTACTCCCTAAATTCGGAGGTCCACCTTGTTACGACGCTTTATGCCCTTCCTGCTGGTGCTCCTGTGCTTCCTGCTGGACACCACCGTGATGCCCGTGGTCTACACGGGCGTATACGGCGTGCCGCTGACGGTGGTGGCGGTGCTGTGCATCGGCATGGTGCTGGGCCGCATGCGCGGCCTGCTGTACGGCACGCTGGGCGGGCTTTTGATGGACATCACCACGGGCACGCTGGGCATGATGACCTACTTCTTCATGTTCGTGGGCTTCATGATCGGCCTGATCGTGTACGTGCCGGGGGAGCGCATACTGCCCTCCCGCCGCAAGCAGCAGCGCCGGCTGGTCTGGCGCTCGGCCTGGGTGTTCGCGCTGTACGCCCTGGGCGAGGCGGCGATGTTCGTGATCCAGTACTTCAACACGGCGGAATTCGAGTGGATCTACCTGCTCAACATACTCATCCGCGCCGCGATATGCACGCTCCTGTGCGGCCTGGCGCGGCCCCTGTTCGTCCGGCTGCTGACCGGCAAGTCCGAGAAGCGCGGCCGGAGATCCCGTGATCCGGAGGTGAAAAGCTTTTGAAGCCCTATTTTAAGCGCATGCTGGTGCTGTCCGGCATACTGGCCGTGGTGTTCGCGGCGTTCTTCGTGCGGCTCAACTACATGATCCGCGTGACCGGCGACAACTACTCCAACCGCGCCTCCAACCGCTCCACCAAGACCATCACCCTCTACGGCAACCGCGGCACCATCTTCGACACCAACATGGTGCCCCTGGCCTACGACCGCCGCAGCTACAACGTGACCTTCTACCGCGACCCCACCCGCAACAACGACGAGGACCGGCTGGCCTACACCCGGACGCTCATCGATGTCATCAAGCTGGTGGAGTCCAACGGCAAGACCTGCGTCAACGACTTCTGGCTCAAGAAGAACGACGACGGCACCTGGCGCTTCGACACGGGTTCAGATTCCGCCGCGGTGGAGGCCACCCGCGAACGCCAGTGGCGCTCGAACTTCTATTTGAGCAAGGCCGAGGAGAAGGACCTGTGGCCGTCGCTGTTGGATAAATACTGCTTCACACAGTTGGCTCAAATGGGCGAGATCGACCTGGAGCGGGACGAGGAACTGATCGTGAAGGTCCTTGCCCTGTGGCAGGAGTCCCGCATGAACGCCTTCAACTCCACCCCCGTCACCATCGCCTACGACGTGGGCTACGAGACGGTGTCCGAGATCGAGGTGCGGGCGCTGGACCTGCTGGGCGTGGACGTGACCGAGAGCTCCTCCCGGGTCTATCCCCAGGGCCGCACCGCCTGCCACGTGACGGGCTACATCAGCAAGATTTCCCAGAACGCGCTGGAGACCTACCAGAGCCAGGGCTACCCCAACGACGCCTACATCGGCTCCGACGGCATCGAGCGCTCCCTCGAGGACCAGCTCTCGCCCTACATCGAGTACCGGCAGGGCAAGCGCGTGGTGGAGGTGGACACCCGCGGCAAGGCCGTGCGCGAGCTGTCCTACACCGCGCCCACCGACGGCAACTCCGTGGTGCTGACCATCGACGTGGACCTGGAGCAGGTGATGTCCAGCGCCCTGGCCTCCACCATCGACACCATCCGCGACGAGCAGGAAAAGACCATGCGCCGCGAGCACTGGCAGGACCTTTATGAAGAGGTGCTCCAGCAATACGAGGAGAACGACTGGGACATCGACCTGGCCGAGTCCGGCGCGATGGTGGCCATGGACCCCTACACCGGCAAGGTGCTGGGCATGATCTCCTATCCCGACTACGACCTGTCCATCTTCAACGACGGCAAGGTGGACGAGTCCCTGTGGTCCGACGCCATGCAGGGCAACGACCCGCTGTACAACCGCGCCATCTCCACCAAGGACGCGCCCGGCTCCATCTTCAAGCTGTGCACCTCCCTGGCGGGCCTGTCCGAGGGGGCCATCACCCTGGACGAGCGCATCAGCGACATGGGCGGCTTCTACAAGACCAACCAGACCAACCCCGCCAAGTGCTGGACCTCCGACCCCTCGCTGCACCAGAACCAGACCATCGTCGAGGGGCTGAAGAACTCCTGCAACTACTTCTTCTACGAGGTCAGCTACCGGCTGGGCATCGACAAGCTGTACCAGTGGGCGGCGGCGCTGGGCCTGACCTCCAAGACCAACATCGAGCTGCCCGGCGAGGCCACGTCCATCGTCGGAAACCAGCACATGCTCTACGACCCGGACAACTCCCCCACCTGGCAGAACACCGCCAAGCCGCTGTTGACCTACGAGGCCATCAAGGAGTCGCTGACGCAGACCATCACCGAGCGTCAGATGAACATCACCAACGAGGTCTTGGAGAAGGCCATCGCCGACCTGATGCGCATCGCCGTGAGCTACGAGCAAAAGACCGACTGGTACCGCCCCATCCGCGAGATCTTGCAGTACGACCTGGGGCTTCCGGCGGACTACATCTCCAGCCGCTACATGGTCAACACCTACGTCACCTACCTGGCCGACCTGTTCTGGACGCCCAACGAGACGATCATGTGCGGCATCGGCCAGTCGGTCACCCAGGTGACCCCGGTGGCCGTCGCCCGGTACGTCAGCGCCATCGTCAACGGCGGCACCGTGTACGACGCGCAGATCGTGGACAAGATCCTCGGCCCCGACGGGCAGATCGTCATCGAGAAGCAGCCCGTGGTGGCCAACCAGATCGAGACGGACACCGCCTACTACGACGCCATCCGCAAGGGCATGGAGGAGGTTACCGACGAGGTCGCCGGTGGTACCGCGTCCAAGTACTTCCGCGAGGCCCGCTACAAGATCGCCGCCAAGACCGGGACCTCCCAGAGGACCCAGCTCGACGTGGAGAACAATTCCTGGATGGTGGCCTACGCGCCCGCCGACGACCCGAAGATCGTGGTCATCTGCTACATCCAGAACGGCTACTCCGGCGCGTACTCCTCCCCCGCCGTCATCAGCACCATCGAGTACTACCTGGACAGCCTGCAATACTCCGAATCCACGACCATGCCCAACGAATATACCCTTTCCGAATAAGAGCATTGGAGAAGTAAAAAGTGTTCGCAAGGATCCGAGCGTTCTTCAAGTACATCCGGGACAACCAGTTCGACCGCAGCCTGATGAAGTACTTCGACTGGCCGCTGTTCCTGATCGTCATCGTCATATCGCTGTTCGGGGTCGTGTGCATCTTCTCCGCCACGTCGAGCCAGGTGACGGAGTACCCGGCCAACGTGGTCGAGATGCTCGAGACCCAGTCCATCCTGTACCCCCGCCTGCAATTGATGTGGATCGGCGCGGGGCTGGTCGCCATGGCCGTCATCATATTCTTCCCCTACGAACTGTACGGCCAGTACGCCAACGTCATCTACGCCGCCAACATCGGCCTGCTGATCTTCACGCTGATGGTGGCCCGCGTGGGCCGCGGCGGCATGACGGCCTTTTTGTCCTGGGGCGGCGGCGACCGCGGCTTCCAGACCTCGGAGGTCGGCAAGATCGCCATCATCATGGCCCTGGCGAAGGCGTTCTCGGTGCGCACGAAGCCCATCATGAAATTCTCCGACGTCATCCCCCTGGCCATCTACACCGGCATCCCGCTGGTGCTGATCGTGGCCCAGCCGGACGTGGGCACGGCGCTGGTGTACCTGGCGGTGTTCGCGGTGATGGTGCTGGTGTCCGGCACCAACGCGCGGCTCATCTGGGGCGTCATCATCGCCTTCGCGCTGCTGCTGGTGCCGCTGTGGTACTTCATGAACAACTCGGCGTCCGACAACTTCCGCTTCACCCGCATCCTCATCTGGCTGGACCCGGAGGCCTATCCTGACGAGGCGCGGCAGGTCATCAACGGCCAGATCGCCATCGGCCACGGCGGGGTCTGGGGGCGCGGCATCGTCTCCCCCGGCAGCTTCGCCTCGCTGGGCTACATCTCCGACGACCACACCGACTTCATCTTCGCCATCGTCTGCGAGTCCTTCGGCTTGGTGGGCGGCTGCGCGCTGGTGTTCGCCTACATGGTGATGATCGGCCGCATGATCTGGCTGTCCATACGGGTGCAGGACCCCTACGGCTCCTACCTGATCGTCGGCGTCACCGCCATGATGATCTTCCATGTGGTGGAGAACGTGGGCATGGTCATCGGGCTGCTGCCCGTCACCGGCATCCCCCTGCCCTTCGTCAGCTACGGCGGCTCCAACATGCTGACCAACATGATGGGCGTCGGGCTGGTGCTGAACGTGGTCATGCGCTCCAAGCAGCGGGAGCTCCAGCAGCGCACGAGCACCAATCGGGTGGTGCAGATATAAAAAACGCGAGGGACGCGAATGGCGTCCCTCACGTTTTTTATCGTCACATCTTATTGATGGCTTTCGTCACGGGCCGCGCGATCAGCGTCGCCGCGACGATCTTCACCGCGTCCCCGGGCAGGAAGGGCAGCACGCACATGCCCATCGAGGCGGCCAGGGTGTTGTGGGTCTGGATCATGAACCAGGCGGTGCCGATGACGTACAGCGCCACGGTGCCGCCCACCATGCACGCGCCCAGCAGCCAGGGGGACTTGTCCTCGCCGCTGCCCAGGCCGGTGATGAGGGCGCAGGGCAGGTAGCCGACGAGGTAGCCGCCGGTGACGCCGGCCAGCTTCTGGAGGCCGCCGGAGAACCCGGAGAACACCGGCACGCCCACCATGCCGATCAGCAGGTAGATGAGCACCGCCAGCGTGCCCTTCTTCCAACCCAGTATCGCGCCCGCAAGGTACACCGCGAAGCTGGCCAGCGACAGCGGTATCGGCCCGATGGCGATGCTCAGCGGCCCCGCCACGCAGATGAGCGCCGCCATGACGGCGACCAAAGTCATATCCTTCGTTTTCATATCCTATCAATCCTTTTCATAGCTTGAGGCTGATCTCCCCCGCCCCGAGGCGCGACACACCGGAATCGGTGCGGACCACGAGCCGGCCCATCTCGTCGATGTCGAGCACGTGGGCGGGATAGCGCTCCCCGCCGCGCAGGACGGTCACGTCCCGCCCGATGACGATGGACCGCGCCCGGCTCTCCTGCATGAACGCGCCGGTCGGAAGCTGGGGCCAGAGCGCCTCCAGTTGGTTCGAGATCTCCGCGATCAGGCGGCTCCGGGACACGGGCTGGCCGCACTCGTTCACCACGGAGGTGGCGATGTCGCGCAGCTCCTCCGGGAACTCGGTCCTGGCCACGTTCACGCCGATGCCCAGCGCCACGTAGTCCAGCGTGCCGCTCTCAAAGTCCATGCCGGCCTCGCAGAGTATGCCGCAGACCTTGCGCCCGCCCATGTACAGGTCGTTGACCCACTTGATCTTCACCTCGGCGGGGCACAGCGCCTCGATGGCCCGGGCCACCGCCACCGCCGCCAGGGACGTTATCATCGTCGCCCGCTCGGGGTCGAGGGTGGGCCTGAGCAGATAGGTGATGTACACCCCCGAGTGCTCCGGCGAGAAGAACGTCCGCCCGAACCGGCCCCGGCCGCTGACCTGGGAGTCGGCGCAGACCAGATAGCCGTGGGGCGCGCCCTGGGCGGCCAGCAGCTTGGCCCGGAGGTTGGTGGAGTCCAGCCGGTCGTGCACCTCGAGCCGCCGCCCCAGGGTCTCCGTCCGGGTCCACTTCACGATCTCCGGCTCGCTGATCAGGTCCGGCGACGACACCAGCACGTAGCCCCGGTTGGTGCCCGCGTCGATCTCGTAGCCGTCCGACCGCAATTGCTCGATGGCCTTCCACACCGAGTTTCGGCTCACGCCCAGCCGCCGCGCCAGCCGTTCCCCGGATAGGGCCTCCTCCGCGCCCATCAGCGCGGACAACACTTCGTTCCTCGTAGACATAGAAAAAAACCTCCGCATGCGTCGTATCGACTTTAGCATGCGGAAGGGGTAAACGTCAACTGAAATGTGTTAATTGGGTGACAATCATTCTCCCTTGCGGGTTTTCTTCACCTCATACATCCTTGCGTCGGCCTCGGCCACGTAGTCCTCGAGGGTCCTGTCGGCCTCCGGGTCGGTGAGCACATAGCCCGCGCTGACCCCCGGCGGCTCCTCGACGCCCAGGGCTTTAGCCTCGGCGGGCACGGCGGCCTCGATGGCCGCGATGAGGCGAACGACCTCGTCCTCCCCCGCCGCGGGCGTCAGCAGCAGGAACTCGTCGCCGCCGTAGCGCACGGGCACGGCGTCCTTCCCCGCGCAGCGCAGCATCGCGTTGCCCACGCAGCGTATGGCCTGGTCGCCGCTGGCGTGGCCGTAGGTGTCGTTGATGAGCTTGAGCTTGTCCATGTCCAGGAACACCACGCCCAGCCTGCCCCCGTCGGCGGAGACCTTTCTAAAGAGCCGCAGGCCCATGTCGTGCAGGCCCAGCCGGTTGTACAGCCCGGTCAGGTCGTCCTTCATGGACACGCCGGCCAGCACGTCATTGGCGTAGGCCAGCCGCCGCCGGGCGAAGAAGCTGCGCAGGGCCATGGTCAGCGTGTTCACGATGGTGGACACGTACTTGATGCGCATCATCTCCACGCAGTCCCATATGGCGAGGTAGCCCACGGCGCGGTCGATGAAGTGGATGGGCACGTACATGTGGTTCTCCCGGGGACCCTTGGGCTTGGCGGTGTTCAGATGGCTGCCCACCCGTCGGTGCGGGAACCACGGCGGCTTCCCCACCTCCCAGGCGAACACCAGCTCCATGTCGTCGGTGTAGCCCTCGGTGGCCAGCCCCTCGGTGCACTCGCCGCTGCGGTCGCCGAAGTCCAGCTTGCCGCCGTACTCGTAAAGGTCCCGGTCCAGCACCAGGTAAAGCCCCTTGCACTTGAGGGGCGACACGCACTCCGTCAGCCGCAGGCAGATCTCCTTGATGGAGCCGCACCCCGGCAGGCGGGCCTGCAGGTCGCTCAGGCGGTAGCTGAACTCGGTGGCCGCGGAGCTGCGGCGCATGAACTCGCAGACCTCCTCCTTCATGTCCTCCCGGCCCGGGTCGGGGTGGCCGGTGCTCTCCCGAAGGAGCAGCTTCGTGGGCGTGTTGATCACCCGCGGCACGTCCTCGCCCCGCCAGATGCGGCACATGGTATCCACGCAGGCGTCGCCCATGTTCCATGCCAACTGGTCGATGGTAGTGATGGACGGGGACAGGTAGGCCGACAGATCCAGGTTGTCGAAGCCCGTCACCGCGAAGTCCCGGGGCACGGCGTAGCCCGCCGCCTCCGCCGCATGGCAGACGCCCACGGCGATCTGGTCGTTGGCGCATATAACGGCCTGGGGCAGCTTCCCGGGGTGGTCGGCGCACAGCTTCGCGAAGGCGTGGGCGCCGCACTCCATGATGTAGCTCTCGTAGTAGAACCGGTCGTCGCCGCAGGGCAGGCCGTGGGCGAGGCAGTAATCCTTCAGTGCGCCCGCCCGGATGCCGCACTCGTAGTTGTCCACGGGGCCCATGGCGAACCAGAAGTCCGTCAGGCCCATGTCGTCGTGCAGGTAGGCGATCACCCGCGTCATGGCGTCCCGGTTGTCGATGCCCACGTAGTACGCGCCGTCGATCAGGTTCGCCATCGACACCACCGGCTTGCCCGAGGCCAGCGCCGCCTCTACCGCGTAGAGCACGCCCTGGGCCGCGAAGGCGTTGGCGTCGGCGTCCACGGTGCGGTTGATGTCCAGGAAGATGCCGTCGAAGTCCCGATAGTCCGGCAGGCGGAAGATGTTGTACTCGCCCTGGTTGTGGCTGGGCGCGAAGCCCGCGTAGCCGTCGCTGCGGACGATGTACAGGTTGATGGGCTCCTCCGCGCGCTGGATGGCGCGATACAGGCCCGCGGTGCGCTCATAGGTGAACTTCCGCAGGCCGTCGTTGAGGATGTACAACACGTTCTTCATGCGCCGCGCCCCCCTTTCACAACAAGGTCACGAAACCCGGATTAAGAAATATTATACCATATCCCGACCGGGGTTTCAACAGCATAGTTGTAGGTTTTAGCGTCTGAGGTCCCTTCTCCGGGAGAACACGCACCCGCAGTAGTCCTGCCGATACAGCCCGTATTCCGCGGACAGCTCGCAGGAGCGCTTGTAGCCGTTCTTCTTCTTGAAGTCGGCGGGGAGCCACCGAACGCCCGCCTCGTCGGCCAATTCATACCCTATCGCGTTCAAAAGCTGGGCGTCCTTCAAGGGGCTGATGGTGAGGGTGGTGGTGAAGTAGTCGTCCCCGCGTTCGGCGGCAAGGCGGGCGGTCTCGCGAAGCCTGAGCCGGAAGCATATGGCGCAGCGCTCCCCGCCCTCGGGGTCGTCCTCGTGGCCGCGCACGGCGTCGTAGAACGCCCGGGGGTCGTACGCGCCCCGGATGACCGCCAGCTCCCCCGCGTGGGGCAGCGCCGCCGCCAGCCGCGCCTGCTCCTCGGCCCGGCGCTCGAACTCCTCCGCCGGGGCGATGTTGGGGTTGTAGTAGAACACACCGATGTCGAAGGCGGGCGTCAGCCGCTCCAGCACGGCGCTGGAGCAGGGCGCGCAGCAGCTGTGCAGCAAAAGCCGAGGCCGTTCCCCGGCCCCGGCGATGCGTTGGAGCTCCCGCTCCATCTCAAGCTGATAGTTGACCTTCATACCTCGCCCTCGCCCTCGTCGGCCGAGATCAGCGGGCTCTCCCACGCCTGGGTCGGCACGAACATCCGTATGGCGGCGTGGCGGTTCTCCAGCGTCACGGCCTCGGTCTCCGGCTCGCGCTCGCCATCCAGCGTCCATTCCACCGGC
>JAFUWR010000381.1 GCA_017471125.1 Clostridia bacterium
ATGAAGAACTGCCTGAGCGAGCGCGACCTGCTGCAGCTCTTCCTGGCGACGCTGGCGGTGACGCTGGTGGGCTTCATCGAGCCCCGGGTGTACAGCGCCATCACCGGCCCGGTGCTGCAAAACAAGAGCGTGTCGCTGCTGGGCGGCATGGCGGTGTTCCTGCTGTCGGCGGCATTCGCGTCGGAGCTTCTGAACGTCACCCGGGACCTGATGATGGAGCGCATCTCCACCAAGACCACGCTGTGCGTGGAGGCGGCGGTGATGATGCGCGTGCTGTCGCTGCCGGTGAGCTTCTTTAGGCGGTTCTCCTCGGGCGAGCTGTCGAGCCGCACGGAGTCCGTCAGCTCCCTGTGCGAGATGCTGCTGGACAACATCACCTCCACCGGCATGACCTCGCTGGTGTCGCTGTTGTACATCACGCAGATCTTCAGCTTCGCGCCCGCGCTGGTGTGGCCGTCGCTCATCATCATACTGGCGACGGTGGTCATGAGCCTGGCGGTGTCGCTGGTGCAGATCAACGTCTCCCGGCGGAAGATGAAGCTCTCCGCCCAGGACGCGGGCATGAGCTACGCCATGGTCAGCGGCATCCAGAAGATCAAGCTGTCCGGCTCTGAGAAGCGGGCCTTCGCCCGATGGGCGCGGCTGTTCGCGAAGAACAGCGAGTTGGAATACGACCCGCCGGCGTTCTTGAAGCTGAACGGCGTGTTCACGATGGCGATCACCCTCGTGGGCACCATCGCGCTGTACTACCTGGCGGTGCGCTCCAACGTCGCGCCCAACGAGTACTATGCCTTCACCGCCGCCTACGGGCGCGTGATGGCGGCGTTCACGGCGCTGGCCGGCATCGCCACGTCCATCGCCTCCATCCCGCCGGTGCTGGAGATGGCCGAGCCGCTGCTCAAGACCGAGCCCGAGGTCACCGCCGAAAAGGAGGCGCTGAACCGGGTGTCCGGGGCCATCGAGCTGAACCACGTGTCCTTCCGCTACGAGGACGACGCCCCGTGGGTGCTGGAAAATCTGTCGCTAAAGATCAAGGCCGGGGAGTACGTCGCCATCGTCGGGCGCACGGGCTGCGGCAAGTCCACGCTGGTGCGGCTGATGCTGGGCTTCGAGAAGCCCCAGAAGGGCGCGGTGTTCTACGACGGGCGCGACCTGAACAGCGTCGACCCCAAGTCCCTGCGCCGCAAGATGGGCGTGGTCATCCAGAACGGGCAGCTCTGCCAGGGGGACATCTTCTCGAACATCACCCTGTCCGCGCCACAGCTCACGCTGAACGAGGCGTGGGAGGCCGCCGAGACCGCCGGCATCGCCGACGACATCCGCGACATGCCCATGGGCATGCAGACCATGATCTCCGAGGGCCAGGGCGGCATCTCCGGCGGGCAGAAGCAGCGCCTGCTGATCGCCCGCGCCATCGCGCCCAAGCCGCGGATACTGATCTTCGACGAGGCCACCAGCGCCCTGGACAACAAGACCCAGAAGCAGGTGTCCGACGCGCTGGACCGGCTCAAGTGCACCCGCATCGTCATCGCCCACCGGCTGTCCACCATCCGCAACTGCGACCGCATACTGGTCATGGATCGCGGGGCCATCGTGGAGAGCGGCACCTATGAGCAGCTCATCGCGCTCAACGGCCGGTTCGCCGACCTGGTGGCGCGGCAGCGGCTGGACAAAAACGACTGACACATGAAATGACGCCGCGATGCTCGCGGCGTCATTTTAACGGCCTTTTTTTCGGCATCCCCGCGGCGCGGGGATATTTTTCCGGGGTCGGGGCGACTTTGAGGATGTAGGCGGCGCGGTGGTCCCAGTCCCGGCCGGGGATGGGCAGCGGCACGACGCGCTCGGGCTGGCCCCCCAGCAGCGCCACGGCGCCCGCGGCCTCGCGCAATTCCTCGTCCAGGCCCGGCCCCTTCATGGACAGCATGCGCCCGCCCACCTTGACGAAGGGCAGCATCAGCTCGCACAGCACGTTCATCGGGGCCACCGCCCGGGCCACGGCCAGGTCGAAGCCCTCCCGCAGGTCGGGGCGGCGGGCGGCGTCCTCGGCCCGCAGGTGGACGGCCTCGGCGTTCAGGCCCAACTCGTCGATGACCGACTGTAAGAACTCCACCCGCTTGGCGAGGGAATCCAGCAAAATGAACCGCGTGTCCGGCAGCATGATGGACAGCGGTATGCCCGGGAAGCCCGCCCCGGAGCCCACGTCGATGGCGCGGGCGGCGGGCGCGAAGCCCGCCGACAGCGGCGCGATGCTGTCCAAATAGTTGCGGTCCACGGACTCCCGCAGGTCCTCCGGCACCCGCGTCAGGTTCATGCGCCGGTTGGCCTCCGTGAGCATCGCGTGGTAGCGCTCGAATTTCAGCGCCTGGGCGTCCGTCATCGGGATGCCCATCGACGCCGCGCCCTGGGATAGGATCTGCTTCAACATGGCAAGCCTCTCTTGCGGGCGGCGCAACGCCGCCCCTACACGGGCGCGACCTCATCCGTCACAGCCTACGGCTGTGCCACCATTCCCTGGGCCTGCCGGCCCGTTCTCGCTGAAAACAGTCCACTGGACTGTTTTCCGGGCGCTCGAACCCCCCAAAGGGGAAGGCTTTTGGCTCCGTTCTGTTTGCCTTCCCCTTTAGGGGAAGGTGGATCGACCGAAGGTCGAGACGGATGAGGTCATCTCCCCTACTCCCTACTCCCTAAATCTTCTTCTCTATCGTCAGCACGTTCATCCCGTCGCGGCGCTCGTAATACATGCCGTCCATGGTCTTTTTGACCATGAAGATGCCCAGCCCGCCGATGGAACGCTCCTCCGCGGAGAGGGTGACGTCGGGGTCGGCCTTTTTAAGCGGGTCGAAGGGCACGCCGCTGTCGATGAACGCGACCCGGACCGTGCGGGCGTCGGCGTCGAAGTCGAAGCGCACGGTGGCCACGCCGCCGCCGTCGGGATAGGCATAGCTCGCGATGTTGGTGAAGATCTCGTCGATGGCCACGTCGAGCTGGAGCTGGGCTTTCATCGGGCAATCCAGCGCCTCCAGCTCCGCGTCCACGAAATCCGTGGCCGCGTGGATGTTGTCGATGACGGCGTCCAGCACGATCTCCTTCATGGCTCACGCCTCCTCTCTTTCACGCCTGCCGCGCGGGTCGCTCACTTCGGCGTCCTCGCCTCGCACAGATAGAACACCGCCAGCAGCCCCGGCCCGGTGTGCGCGCCGATGACCACGCCCAGGCTGCCGATGGCGATCTCACCGTACTCGGGGTGGGCGGCGCGGACCTGGTCCCGCACCCACTCGGCGTCCTTCTCACAGTCCGCGTGGAGGATGAGCATGTACGCCCCGTCCGTGTCGGTCCTGGACAGGTCGTTCAGCACGCCGTCGCGGATGGCGTTCAGCGCCGCCTTGCGGCCGTGGGCCTTCTTGACCACGTCCAGCGTGCCCACGTCCGGCACGTACAGCACCGGCTTGATGTTCAAAAGCGAACCCACCAGCGCCGAGGCGTTGGACACGCGCCCGCCGCGCTTCAAATAGTTCAGGTCGTCCACGGTGAAGCGGTGGGCGATCCTGAGCTTGTTGGCCTCGCCCCAGGCGATCACGTCGTCGAAGCTCTCCCCCGCCTCCATGCGGGCCACCAGCTTCATCACCAGCAGCCCCAGCCCGCCGGAGATGCAGCGGGTGTCCATCACGTAGAACCGCCGGTCCGGGTACTCGGCCCGCACCTGCTTGGCGGCGCGGTCGGCGTTCTGGAAGGACACGGACATCTTCTCGGACATGTCCAGAAACAGCACGTCCTTGCCCGTCTCCAGCAGCGACTTGAAGAACTCGTAGTAGGCGTACTCGTTGATCATCGAGGTCTTGAGGTCGTCCCCGTTGCGCATGCCCTTGAACATGGCCGACCGGGACGCCTCCCGGCAGTCGTCCTGGCGAAGCTCGCCGTTGACGGTGAAGCTGTAACTGATGAAGGGGATATCATGCGCCTCCAGCCACTCCCGCGGCAGATCGGCGGTGGACGACGTGGCGATGGTGTATGCGTTCATGCTCATGCTCCTATCTCTTAGCCCTTTGGCGACATTTTCCTAGTTTGCATTATAGATTATAGCACACAGTCCCGGCGTTGTCCAGCGCGGTCAGTTTTGTCACTTGATTTGTCAGATTCTGTCACCACTTTTTAGGGCCAAATGTGGTATACTGATATTCCAGTCAGATGCGGGGAGTTGGCACACATGGTCATTTCATATCAACGCCTATGGGATCTCTTGAAGGAACGCAAGCTCACGAAAAAGGAACTGGCCAAGCGCGCCGGCATCAGCGATTCGACGCTGCGCGTGATGACCCGGGGCGGCAACGTCAGCCTCGACGTGCTGGGCAAGATCTGCACGGCGCTGCGGGTGGACATCGGCGATGTCGCGTCGTTCGTGGACGTGTGATGCGCGCCCGATTTTTTCCAGAGTAAAAAAGATGGCCCCGGTCAAAATAGTGTCAGACCGAGCGGCGAGCGCCGCGGGTCAACACAATTCTGAAAGGGGTCATTCAAAATGGCGAACAACAATTCCAGCAACTCGAGCAACCAGATCAACGTGCCGGAGGCCCGCGAGGCCATGTACAACATGAAGCACGAGGTGGCCAACGAGCTGGGCATCACCCTGAACGACGGCTACAACGGCAACCTGTCCTCCAAGGACGCCGGCCACATCGGCGGCAACATGGTCAAGAAGATGATCGAGGCCCAGGAGCGCCAGATGAGCGGCAACAGCCGCGGCTGAGCGGAGGCCTGAAAGACCATGCCGTCCCCCGTTCCCGGATACCGGGCGCGGAGGACGGCATTTTTTACGCGGCAGGCTTGGGTGTTTTCCTCCCCCACCGCAGGAAGAAATAAGTCACCTCGGTGACGCAGCAGGTCATCCAGCCCACGGGATAGCCGAAGCCGACCCAGAAGGGGGTGTTGGAGATATACCGGGTGAGGATGTACAGGTAGGTCTGCCGGATGGCGACGAAGCAGACCAGCATGATGATCATGGGGGCCCGGGAATCGCCCCGGCCGCGGAGCGCGCCGGCGAGGGTATGGTTGACGCAGTTGAACAGCAGGAAGAACGTGTTGGCGCGGATGAACAGCACGCCGTACTCGATGACGGACGCCTCCTTGGAGAACAGCCTGACCGACGGCACGGCGAAGATGTAGATCAGTGCGCCCACCACGGCGGTGATGGACAGCGACAGCAGTATCGACGCCCAGCTCCCGCGGTTGGCCCGGTCCTCCTGGTTCGCGCCGATGTTCTGGCTGACGAAGGTGGTGGCGGCCATGGCGGTGGACTGCATGGGCAACATGATGAACTGGTCGATCTTGTTGTAGCAGCTCCAGCCCGCCATGCAGGAGGAGCCGAAGAAGTTGATGTAGGACTGGACGAACACGTTGGAGAAGGCCGTGATGACGGACTGTATGCCCGCGGGCAGGCCCACGGCGAAGATGCGCCGCAGCACCGGGTAGTTGACAGACAGGTCGCGCCAGACGAGCTTGTAGATGTCGTCGGTCTTTGTGAGCAGCCACAGCGTCAGCGCCGCGGACACGAACTGGGAGATGATGGTCGCGTAGGCCACGCCCGCGATGCCGCCGTGCAGGCCCAGCACGAACACCAGGTCCAGGATGATGTTCATGACGCTGGTGAGGATGAGGAACAGCAAGGGCCGGGTGGTGTCCCCCACCGCGCGCAGTATGCCGCTGCCCATGTTGTAGATGAGCAGTCCCGCGAAGCCGGCGAAGTAGATGGTCAGATAGGTCACCGCGTCCTCGAACACGTCGTCCGGCGTGGACATGAAGCGCAGCATGGGCCGCACCATCGCAAGCCCCAGCGCCGTGAAGGCCACGCACAGTATCAGCGTCACAGCCATCGTGGTCTCGATGGCGGTGTGCAGGCGGTCCATGTCCCGGGCGCCGAAGTGCTGGCCGATCACCACGCCCGCGCCCACCGAGAAGCCGTTGAAGAAGAACACCAGCATGTTCACGATCATCGCGGTCGCGCCCACCGCCGCCAGCGCCTCCTTGCCCACGTAGTTGCCCACCACGATGCTGTCCACCGTGTTGTAGAGCATCTGGAACACGTTGCCCAGCATCAGCGGCAGGGAGAACAGTATGATCTGCATCAGGATCGGGCCCGAGGTCATGTCCCGGGCGGTGGTCGTACTACGCGGCATAACAAAACTTCTTTCAAAAATGATGGGTTTGTTCGGAACGAGTGTGGAATGTGGAGTGAGGAGTTCTGGAGCAAATCCTGACGGATTTGTTTTGATTTTATATGGCACAGGTACGCGCTTCACACTTCGATCTCCACTCTTCACTCTCCACTCTCCACTCTTGCTCAAGTCGTCACCTTGATATCCTGATCTCTCTTCTGCGCAGGGCGGCCTCATACTCCCACCGCTCGGCGTCGGTGGTCGGTGTGAACGGCGGCACGGGCACGGGCCGGTCCTCGTCGTCCAGCGCCACGAACACCAGGTAGGCCCGGTTGACGCGCTTGCGGGTGCCGTCGAGCTGCTCCACATAGCTGTCCACCCGCACCTCGAGGGACGTGCGCCCGGTCCAAGTGACCACCGCCTCCTGCACCACCGTGTCATTCAGGTAGGCGGGGTTCAGGAAGTTCAGGTTGTCGATGCACACCGTGGTCACCGACCGCTGGGTGTAGCGCCGCGCCGCCACCGCGCCCACGATGTCGATCCACGCCATGATCTGCCCGCCGAACAGGCGGGGCTTCTTGTAGCCGTTGCAGTGCTGCGGCAGCACGATCTGCACGCTGGTGGTGATGTCGGGCATGTCCATCCCTCCACGTATACATGAATTCGCTTTCGATTATATCATACTATTCTCTACCAAGACAACCACGCCGCGCGGCTTCTCGAAAAATTAAACGTGACGTGATATGATATAATAAACTGACAGCAACGGGAGGAAATGACCGTGGACCATATCGACATACTCGCCGCCGAATTCAAGCTGCGTCCCCAGCAGGTGAAGGCCGTGATCGACCTGCTGGACGCGGGGAACACCATCCCCTTCATCGCCCGCTACCGCAAGGAGGCCACCGGCTCGCTGGACGACCAGCTTTTGCGGGAGCTGGCCGAGCGCCTCGAATACCTGCGCAATCTCGACAAGCGTCGGCAGGAGATCGAGAAGGCGCTCTTCGACCAGGGCGCGCTGACCGACGATATACAGAAGCAGCTTGCCGATGCCGCCACCCTCGCGGCGCTGGAGGACATCTACCGCCCCTTCCGGCCCAAGCGCCGCACCCGCGCCACGATGGCGAAGGAGAAGGGCTTGGAGCCGCTGGCCGCGTGGCTGCTGGTGCAGCCCGTGCGGGGCGACGTGGACGCGAAGGCCGCGCAGTTCGTCGATGCCGAGAAGGGCGTAGACGACATCGAGGCCGCGCTGGCCGGGGCGCGGGATATCCTGGCCGAGCAGATCAGCGACGACGCGCCACTGCGCGGGCGGCTTCGGACGCTGCTGGAGCGCGAGAGCGTGGCCGAGACCCGGGCCGCCAAGGACGAGGACAGCGTGTACAGCATGTACTACGACTACAAGGAGCCCATTCGCAGCATGGCCCCGCACCGCATACTGGCCGTGAACCGGGGCGAACGCGAGGGCTTCCTCAAGGTGGGCCTCGCCGCGCCGGAGGATCGGGCCGTGGACGCGGTGAAGCGGGCGTTCGTGCGGGGCGCCTCCCCCGCTTCCGAGCAGGTGGCGCTGGCCTGCGAGGACGCCTGGGACCGGCTGCTGTTCCCGTCGCTGGAGCGCGAGCTTCGCGCCGAGCTGACCGACCGGGCCAACGCCGCCGCCATCAAGGTGTTCTCCCAAAACCTGCACCAACTGCTGATGCAGCCGCCCATCAAGGGCAAGGTCACCCTGGGCGTGGACCCCGGCTTCCGCACGGGCTGCAAGCTGGCGGTGGTGGACCAAAACGGCAAGGTGCTGGACACCGGCGTGGGCTACTTCACCCTGCCCGGGAAATCCGCGGCCAAGGAGGCGGCGGCGCGGCTCATCAAGGACTTTGTGCATAAATCCGGCGTCACCGCCATCGCCATCGGCAACGGCACGGCGAGCCGGGAGAGCGAGCAGTTCATCGCTTCGCTGCTGCCGGAGCTGCCGGGGGTGGCCTACGTGATCGTGTCCGAGGCCGGCGCGTCGGTGTACTCCGCGAGCCCGCTGGCCGCGGCGGAGTTCCCGGACTTCGACGTGACCCAGCGCAGCGCGGTGTCCATCGCACGGCGCATGCAGGACCCGCTGGCGGAATTGGTGAAGATCGACCCGAAGGCCATCGGCGTGGGCCAGTACCAGCACGACCTCAAGCAAAACGAGCTGACCGCCGCCCTCGACGGCGTGGTGGAGCAGTGCGTGAACGCCGTGGGCGTGGAGGTGTCCACCGCCTCGGCGGAGCTATTGTCCCACGTGGCGGGCATCGGCCCCGCGCTGGCGAAGAACATCGTCGCCTACCGGGAGGAGAACGGCATCCCCACCCGCGCGGCCTTGAAGAAGGTGCCCAAGCTGGGGCCGAAGGCGTTCGAGCAGTGCGCGGGCTTCCTGCGGGTGATGGACAGCGCGAACCCGCTGGACGCCACCGCCGTCCACCCGGAGAGCTATGAGGCCGCGAAGGCATTGTTAAAGACCCTCGGGTACGACGTGAAGGCCGTCACCGGCGCGGGCCTGAAGGACATCGGGCAGCGGGCCAAGGAATATGGTCTGGAGAAGCTGGCGCAGGCGCTGGACGTGGGCCTGCCGACGCTGAACGACATGCTGTCGGAATTGCAGAAGCCCGGGCGCGACCCCCGCGACGCGCTGCCCAAGCCCGTGCTGCGCACCGACGTGCTGGACATGGCCGACCTCAAGCCCGGCATGGAGCTGACCGGCACCGTGCGCAACGTCATCGACTTCGGCGCGTTC
>JAFUWR010000382.1 GCA_017471125.1 Clostridia bacterium
CGTCGAAAAAACACAATACTCATGCCTTTTTACTGTGACTTTACTGTTTTTTCACAGAAATACCAGGTAATGACAAACCCCGCATCCGAAACATCTATACAGTTTCTCGGATCCGGGGTTTGTATAAGAGAAATGTGGTGGAGCATACCGGATTCGAACCGGTGACCTCTACAATGCGAATGTAGCGCGCTAGCCAACTGTGCTAATGCCCCATATGCGATTTTTGGGGGTCGGTGATGGGAGGCGGGAAGGGCCTCTCAAACTGACCATGAAATATTATAGCACAGAGGGGGAGGGGGTAACAGGGCAGAGAGGTTAATTCATTTATAATAAAATGTAAAACGGTGGAGGGAGGGGTCAGGGGTCGAGCTCGCGGTCGAGGATCTTGAGGGAGAAGAGCAGGTGGAGGCGCTTGGTGGGGTCATTGAGGTTACAGTCGATGAGCTCGTCGATCTTGCGGAGGCGATAGAGGAGGGTGGTGCGGTGGATGATGAGCTTTTCGGAGGTGCGGGGGATGTCGCGCTCGAGGAGGAGGAAGGCGCGGAGGGTCTCGAAGTAGCGTGTGTCGTGGGCGGCGTCGTGGGCCATGAGCTGGTAGAGCTCGGGCGCGACGAGGTGGGTGAGCTGGAGGGGCGGCTGGAGGCTGTCCATGAGCACGTCGAGGGCGCAGTCGGAGAAGGGCACCATCCAGCGCTCGGAGCGCAGCTCGAAGGCGCGGGCGAGGGCGATGCCGGCCTGTTTCCAAGCGACGGGCCACTCCCGCAGGCCGGTGACGGGGGAGGAGATGCCGGCGTAGAGGCAGTAATCCCGGCACAGGGGCGCGAGGCGGTGGCGCAGCATGGGCAGGCCGGCGGTGTCGCGGCTCAGGTTGACGATGACGCACTGCTGCCGGTCGGAGAACATGATGTAGCCCTCGGGGAAGGCGCGGAACAGCTCGCTGTGCAGGGCGTGGGCCATCAGGATGCTGTCGTCGGGCCGCTGGTTGCGCATGCGTATGCACAGCATCGGGTCGTCCCGGTTCCAGCCCAGCGTGCGGGTGAGCTGGCCAGCCTCCTGGGGCTCGGTGGGACGGCCCTCGAGCAGGTCGTAGACGATGTCGTCCATGCTGCGGTGGGGACGGTCCACGCCGAGGCGCTTCTTGCCCAGCAGCGTCATAGCCCGCTGGGTCAGCACCTCGGTGAGCCGGTAGTCAGCCCGGCGGAAGTCCCGATGATACTTCACCACCAGCAGCCGCCCGCGGTAGACCTCGCCCTCCCACAGGTTCACGTACAGGCATGGCGGGGAGTCGGGGGAGGTCTGCCAGAACTGGGCCGTGCGGTAGGCGTAGGTCTCCAGGTAGTCGGTGTCGTTCTTGAAGTCGTCGATGATGATGCGGGGGATGAACTCCCGGGAGGACGACATGATGTAGTCCGGCGGCAGCACCTGGGACAGCTCCTGGGACCGGGCGATCATCACGAACCAGTCGTCGTGGATGCAGATGGGGTTGTCCAGCATCGCCGCGCCGGCCTCGCACAGCTCCCGCAGGCCCGCGTTCTGGTACACCAGCTCGTCCAGCGCCCGCTCCTGGGCGTGGAAGCGCTGGAACAGGCACAGCAGGCCGTCCAGCACCCGCCCCATGTCCGCGCCGGGACACGCCACGCAGCCCGCGCAGTCGATGGGCGCGGGGGCGACGCAGGCGTGGGCCGACGGGAAGCGGGCGGCGTCCTGGGCCTCCACGACGTACAGGATGTCCGCCTGCATCGGGATGCCGAAGCGGTAGCGGCGGGCGTCCGTGAAGCGGGCCTCGCCTCCGTCCACGGCGACGCGGCAGTCCACGCCAAGGCGGGCAAGCTCCTCCGCGATCGTCGCAAGGTCGGGCTGCATGTGGATCAATATGCTGGTGTCCATTGTATAGCACCTCTGGTGTGGTCGATGGTAGGGAACGGGGCGGGCGCCGCAACGGCGCCCCTACGGGATGGCGGGCGCTGGGGGCAGCGCCCCTACGACCCGTGCGCGGCAGCAGCCATTGGACTGGTGCCTGGTGCCTGGTGCCTGCGCACAAACGGGCGCTGGGGGCAGCGCCCCTACTCTCTACTCCCTACTGCCTACTCCCTACTGCCTATAATTATATCCTCATTTTCGCGGATTGAAAACCGCTGATTTACGGGAAATGTGGAAAATTACAAACTTTTCACAAAATGCTTGACCGGGGAATCCCGCATATGGTACTATTTTTACAGCAAACATGCGCTGTGGCCGGGGACCGGCCGTGCATAATATTGTGGAAAGACCGATCGAGGGAGGTATGAAAATGCTGACTGCAAAGGAGAACATGCGCGAAGTCATTCGCGGCGGACATCCCGACCGTTTCGTGAACCAGTACGAGGGCATCGCCCTGCTGTTCCATCCGTTCCTGATGGCGAGCCCGCTTTTGAAGAAGGGCGACATGAACGTGGTGAACGCCTGGGGCGTCACGAACTCGTTCCCGCCGAACGTGCCCGGCGCGTTCCCGGTGCACACCCCGGACAAGATCGTGGTGAAGGACATTGAGGAGTGGCGGAAGTACGTCAAGGCCCCGAGCCTCAAGTTCCCGGAGGAGCTGTGGAACGTGGCCAAGGACATGTACGCGGCGGTGGACGGCACCAAGGCGTACAAGGCCACCTTCGTGGCCCCCGGCCTGTTCGAGCAGAGCCACCACCTGTGCTCCATGGAGGAGGCCCTGATGAACTACATGGAGTATGAGGACGAGATGCACGACCTCATCAAGTACCTGACCGACTGGGAGCTGGAGCTGGCCGAGGGCATCTGCTCCAACCTGCACCCGGACGCCATCTTCCATCACGACGACTTCGGTTCCGAGCGCAACTCCTTCCTGCGCCCCGAGATCTTCGCGGACTTCTTCCTGGACGCCTACAAGGAGATCTACGGCTACTACCACAGCCACGGCGTGGAGTTCATCTTCCACCACTCCGACAGCTACTGCGCCAACCTGATCCCCATCATGATCGAGATGGGCATCGACGTGTGGCAGGGCTGCATGCACTCCAACAACGTGCCGGAGCTCATCAAGCAGTACGGCGGCAAGATGACCTTCATGGGCGAGATCGACAACAAGCAGGTGGACTTCGAGGGCTGGACCTACGCCGACTGCGAGAAGGCCGCGCTGAACGCCATCAAGACCTGCGGCGCCGCCGCCGACGGCAAGTACTTCATCCCCTGCATCACCCAGGGCGGTCCGGGCTCCCTGTATGAGGGCACCTACAAGGGCCTCTGGGACGCCATCGACAAGTACAACTGCGAGACCTTCGGCCACAAGCAGGAGGACCTCGACGCGGCCCGCCTGCCGATGAGCGTGATGTTCTAAATAAACCTATTGACGGCTTCCAGTGAAAGGAGTATTATAGTTATGAGCATTCAGAATGTCAACGATCTGGTTTCCCGCGGCAAGGCCAAGCTGGTGCAGGCGGCGGTCCAGGAGACGCTGGACGAGGGCGTGCCGGCCACCGAGATCCTCCAGACGATGATCGACGCCATGGACGTGGTGGGCGAGAAGTTCAAGAACAACGAGATCTTCGTGCCCGAGATGCTGATCGCCGCCAAGGCCATGAAGCGCGGCGTGGACGTGTTGAAGCCGCACCTGGCCTCCGGCGAGGTGGGCAGCATGGGCAAGATGATCATGGGCACCGTGGCGGGCGACCTGCACGACATCGGCAAGAACCTGGTCATCATGATGATCGAGTCCGCGGGCTTCGAGGTCATCGACCTGGGCGTGGACGTGCCGGTGGAGAAGTTCATCCAGACCTACGAGGAGAACCCCGACACCCGCATCATCGGCTGCTCCGCGCTGCTGACCACCACCATGCCCGCCCTGGCGGACACCGTCGCCGCCATCAACGCGGCGCCGTGGCGCGGCAAGGTGAAGGTCATGGTGGGCGGCGCGCCCATCACCCAGGAGTTCTGCGACCAGATCGGCGCGGACGCCTATACCCCCGACGCCGCCTCCGCCGCCAAGGCCGCGAAGGAATTGGTCGCGTAGTGGGTTCGTTGTTGACAGGCCGGGATGCTTCCCGGCCTGTTTTTGTGTTTTTTCACCCCTGGACGATAAACGAGGAGAGATCGCATGAATTACGAGGAACTGGCCAGGCTGGCCGAAGCGGCGGGCTTCACGGCCTGGGCGCCGCTGGACGCGGCGACGTTGGAGGTCAAGCCCGAGGTGCGGGACATGTGCGCCCAGAACACCTGCGGCATGTACGAGAAGCGCTGGAGCTGTCCCCCCGGCTGCGGGGCATTGGAGGAGTGCGCCGAGCGGCTGAAGCGTTACAGCGGGGGCATACTGGTGCAGACCTGCGGGGACATCGAGGACAGCTTCGACTTCGAGGCCATCGTGGAGATCCAGCAGGACCACAAGGAGAACTTCGAGCGCATGTACGCCGAGCTGCGCAAGGCCGGCGTGGACGTGCTGGCGCTGGGCGCGGGCGCGTGTACCCAGTGCAAGGAATGTACCTATCCCGACGCGCCCTGCCGCTTCCCGGACAAGGCCGTGGCGTCGATGGAGGCCTACGGGCTGGTGGTGCTGGAGGTGTGCAAGGCCAACAATTTGCAGTATTACTACGGGTCGGAGAAGATGGCCTACAACAGCTGCTTCCTGATCTGACGGACATGACGAGGGCCGCCGCGCCGTTGATGGCGCGGCGGCCCTCAAGTCTAAATAGTCAGCCGAAGTGCTCGCAGCCGCCGCAGTAGCCGCAGTCCCCGCCGCAGCTCGAACAGTCGCCGCCGCAGTCGTGGTCGTGGTGGTGGTCGCACTTGATGCTGGGGTCGTAGGCCAGCGCCCCGGCCACCAGCGCGGTGATGGCGTCGTCGGCCAGGCCCGTCACGCCGCCGTAGAACACGATGCCCGCGTCGTTCAGGGCGTGCATCGCGCCGTCGCCGATGTTGCCGCAGATGACGACCCGCACGTCGATGGACCGAAGGAAGTCCGCCACCGCCTGGTGGCCCTCGCCCTCCGGCTCCACGATCATCTCCATCAGTATCTGGTGCTGCTCGATCTC
>JAFUWR010000383.1 GCA_017471125.1 Clostridia bacterium
CGTCGGGGCGGGGCGCGGGATGGGCGCGGGCTTGTGTTGCACCACCGGGATGGGCGCGGGCTTCGGCGCGGGGCGACGCCTGCGGTACGACGTCGGCTGCGCGGGCCGATGGTATACCGGCCTGAACAGGATGGGCGCGGGCTTCGTCCACGGGTTGAAGGTAGACACCCGGTTGCCGAGGGTCAGCCCCGTCAGCACGCCCGCCACGGCGCTCAGGAAGGAGCCGTCGGAGTTGTACACCGAGGCCGTGGCCTTGGAGCCCATGTCCACGTAACCGTCGTTGTTGTAGATGGCCACCTGCATGCCGTACTCGGTGATGGCCTGGGAGATGTACTGCGCCTGGATGGCCGTCAGGCCCAGGGCCGCCTCCATGGGCGCGTTGTCGACGATGCGGGCCGCGTCGGGGTCGGTGTAGCCCAGCAGGTCGGAGAGCATGTCGATGGCCACGGCGCGGCTGCACGTCCCGCGGGACACCAGCACCACGCGATAGTCGTTGCGGGCGGCAGGGTTGACCGCCGTGGTCGCGACCGTCGTCACCGTCTGGATGGCCGTGCCGCAGTTGGCGCAAAAGCGGTCGCCGACGTTCACGGCGCCGCCGCAATTCGGACAATAGGGCATATTCTTTCCTCCTGTTCCTGTCGTTATAAACACATTATACCCTTTTGCGGTCAGTTTTGCAACCACATTTTTACATGGTCATTCCTCGGGGAACTCCAGTTGATCGACGAATTCGTCCTGGAACTGGGGCATGGTGGCGAGCTCCAGGAACTCCGTGGTGCGTGCCAGCTTCTCCCCCGTCGCCCAGGCGCCTTTATCCATCAGCGTCAGCTTCGCGCCCTCGCCCGCGGCGTTGCCCACCGGGACGATGCGCTGCCGCAGCACGCCGGGGATGAGCCCGATGGCGCAGGCGCTGTCCGGGTCGATGTAGTTGCCGAAGGCCCCCGCGATGTCCACCTCCTGGATGTCCTCCACCTCGACGCCCAGCTTCTCGGCCATCAGCACGATGCCCGCGGCCATCGCACCCTTGGCGAGCTGCACCTCGCGGATGTCCTTCTGGGTCAGGTACACGCCCGTGTCGCCGATGTTGAAGGTGTCGCCGCTCTGCAAGCGCCCGGACTCGTCCATCTCGCCCGTCTTTAACAGCGCCGCGATCAGGTCCACCAGGCCGGAGCCGCAGATGCCCCGGGCGACGCCGTCGCCGATGACGTGCCAGCGGAGCTCATCGCCCTCCAGCCACAGGTGGTCGATGGCCCCCTCCGCGCCGCGCATGCCGCAGGTGATCTTCGCGCCCTCGAAGGCCGGGCCCGCGGCGGTGGAGCAGGCCAAACGTCTGTCGCGATTGCCCAGCACCAGCTCGCCGTTGGTGCCGATGTCGATCATCAGCGTCAGCTTGTCCCGGTTGAGCCAGTCGCCGCTGATGAGGCAGGCCACCGTGTCCGCGCCGACGAAGCCGCCGATGACCGGCAGCGTGAACAGCCGCGCCGCGGGATGCGCCCGCAGGCCGTAGTGGGACGCGGCCAGGTCCATCGGCTGGCTGACCACCGGGTTGTAGGGCGCATGCACCAGCGAATCCGGGGAGATGCCCAGGAACAGGTGGTGCATGGCGGTGTTGCCCGCGATGAGCACGGCGTAGACCTTTTCCCAGGAAATGCCCGCCTCCATGCACATGCGGCGGATGAGGCCGTCGATGGCCTCCCGGGCGCAGGTCGCCAGCGCCGCGGGGCCGTTGGACAGGGCGTAGTCGGCGCGGGAGATGACGTCGCCGCCGTACTGTGCCTGGGGATTGCGCATGCCCGCGGTGAGCGCCACCTTCTTGTCGTTGACGTGGATGAGATAGCCCGCGATGGACGTGGTGCCCAGGTCGAAGGCTGCCATGTACACGTCCGGCGCGTCGGGACGGACCTCGAGGATCCTGTCCCCGCAGGTCACGGCCCACACCGCGCCCTTGTTGTCCGTCAGCAGCCTGCCCAGGCCCCGGCACACGGCCAGGTTCATCCGCCACGCGCCGCCCAGCGCCTCGCAGAGCCGGTCCCAGTCGGAGCTGCTCTCCCCCTTCGCGCAGGGTCGGACGTTCAATTGATGGAGCTCTACCATCGGATCCCAGTGGGCCGCGGCGATCTCTGCGCTGTCGGTGAGCACCTGCAATTTTTCACCTGTGCGGAGCAGGCGCACCTCCAGGTCGCCGTCCACGCGGACCTTGCAGGCCAGCTCGCGCTGCCACGCGCTCTCCCCCGCTTTGCGATAGTCCACCGCGCACTTCCGGCAGCTCCCCTTGCCGCCGCAGGGCGCGTCCGTGGGCAGGTTGGCGAGCCGCTGGGCCTCGAGCAGCGTCGTGCCCTCCGGGACCTGTACGCTCCGCCCCTCCAGGATATAGTTGACAGTGTGTTCCATGTTACACCTCGTTGCGTTTTTTATCATCATAACATATTTTACACACCGATGCAATAAGCCCCTCCGACATAATCGTCGGAAGGGCTGTATCGACAGAGGTGCTTAGCTCACCAGCTCCTTGGCCTTCTGGGCGGCGGAGGCGGCGTCCTCGGTGTAGGCGTCCGCGCCGATCTTGTCCGCGAACTCCTGGGTGATGGGCGCGCCGCCCACCATGACCTTGATGTCCTTGCGGAAGTCCTGCTGGTTCAG
>JAFUWR010000384.1 GCA_017471125.1 Clostridia bacterium
AAGAGTGGAGATGCAGGCACCAGGCACCAGGCACCAGTGCGATACCCCGTTGTGACCGTAGGGGCGCTGCCCGTGGGACGATGTTCCCGGTGCCTGTCATTCCGTAGGGGCGCCGTTGCGGCGCCCGCCCGGGGACCTCATCCGTCTCGACCGTCGGTCGATCCACCTTCCCCTAAAAGGGGAAGGCAAATACGTACTAACGTAAGTTTGGAAGGAAAAAGGGAAGGTTGCGAACCCCATGGGTTCGCAAGTCGGCCTTTGGGCCGACCGCGGACGTCACAAATCGAAGATTTAGTGACGCCGCGCCGCACGGGGGAAAAAGGCAACCTTTACTAAAGGTGGCCTTGTGCCCCCGGAGGACGCTTGTCCGCTGACGCAGCGGTCAACGACCGGGCGGGCGGCGCAACGCCGCCCCTACAAGCGCCCGAAGCCTGAGAGCGGTCGTCCCCTGCGTCCTGCCTACTCGGCATCCGCGGGGAGCTTCTTGATGGCCTCCCCGAAATACCGCATCACGTCGGCGTCGGAGAGCTTGAAGGACTCCTTGATATAGCCGATGAGCTTGCCGGGGCGAGCCTTGGCATAGTTGACGATGCGATCGACGGCCTTCTCCCAGTCGGCATACTTCCACTTCCAGCGCTTGCAGTTGTAGACCATCTCGTCCTTGATGAGCTCGCGCCGGGCCTCGATCTTTTGGACCACGTTCTCGGCGCACAGGTTCGTGGCCAGCAGCTCGCCCATGCGGGTCAAAAACTGGTCGCGGACCTCGGCGTTCTGCATGAGCTTCCTAAACAGCGTGGGGTCCTGGGTGGTGATGGAGCCGAGCTTGCCGGTCAGCCAGGCGGTCACGTTGTTGGCGGGGTCGCCGCGCTTGGTCATGAAGGACAGGTCCAGGTCGAACAGCACGTAGCGCCAGCGCGGGTCCTCGGCCTCGGAGCGGTAGCAGCGGATGTTGCCCAGGTCCTGGTTGTTGGTGTACATCTCGAGGGCCACAAAATCGAGGTAGCTCTCGAGCACCACGCTCTGCCGCACGGTGTCCATGTCCTCGGCGCGGGTCAGGTCGGCGTTCTTCAACCACTTCCAGAACGCCTTATAGTCCCGGGAGGAGCCCTGGGACGCGCCGGCGTCGTCCCCGTCGCCCTTGATGATGGTCACGGCGTCCGGGTCGGCCCAGCCCTCGTACTGGCAGATGGAGTGGCTGTCCACGTGCTCGCGCATGTTGTACAGGCCCCAGTACTCGCCGTTCAGGTACACCACGCAGACCTCGGTCTCCTGGTAGAACACGTTGGTCCCCTCGGCCAGGGAGGTCAGTATGCTGTCCAGCATGTGGGTCTTTTGGTAGTCCTGGCCGGAGGAGCGTATGGACAGGCTCTTGACCGCGTCGTAGTCCCGCTTGCTGAACAGGGGGGCGCGGAAGCGGGTGTCGCCGTAGGCGCGGCGGGCGTTCAGCTTGAAGGACTTCTGGGTGTTGTGGGTGCGGGAGTTGTGGCCGGTCAGGGCCAGATGGCAGGCCTGCCCGATCAGCGGCGTGCCGTCGTCCTCGTATATCTCCACATACACGTCGCAGCCGTTGCCCCGGACGCCGGTGGCGAACATGGCGTCCGACCGGGTCAGGTCCTTGGCGCGGCCCGTGACGGACACCAGCCTGAGCGTGTGCGGCCCGAAGATGTAGCTGGCCGTTTTCGGCTGGGGGTCCAGCACCTGCCGCGGGTCGGCGATGGCCTTGACGACGGTGTTCTTCTCGAGGGTGATCGGCCCTGTGTAGACCTTGGAGTCGGCGGTGGGGGTGGAGCCGTCGGTGGTGTAGTAGATGTCCACGCCCGGCTCGCAGGACATGGTCAGCGCGACGGACGATTCGTGGATGACGCCGGGGGCGGGGTCCAGCGCCACCTCCCGGCCCACGGAGCCGTAGGACTTTGAGGCGTTGGCCGCGCCGGGGGTCATGTCGCCGAAGTAGCGCAGGGTGTCGAAGCCGTCGGCGCGGCCCATGCTGGCGTACTTCTGCGCCTCCGGCAGCGCCACCCGGTCGACGAGCTTGCCGCCGGGGGTGGACAGGCAGACCGTCTCGCCCGCGGTGAGCCCGAAGTCGGCGGTGTAGTTGGGATGGACTTCGGGGACGGCGGTGGCCTCGGGCGCGTCGGTGGGCGCGGGCGTGGCGCTGGCCAGGCGCTCGGCCTGCTTCTCCAGGCTGCCGGGGAGCGCCACGACCACGTAGCCGTTGGGCTGTATGCCCGCGCCGTCCGGGAACTGCCACTTCCGCGGCTTGCCGGGGTTGTCCGACAGGCCCGCGCCGGACAGGTCGATGGCCTGGTCGGAGGCGTTGTGCAGTTCCACCCAGTCGGTGCCCGCGGAGCCGAAGTATATCTCGTTGATATACAGGCCCGTGGCGTTGACCAGCAGCTTCGCTTCCGCGCCTTCCTCGCCGGGGGCCAGGCTGGCGCGGCCCGGGGACGGGGCCAGCGCGACGGTGATGGACCCGTCGGCCTCCCGGGTCAGGGACTGGTCGGCGTCGGCGTGCTCGTAGCCGATCTGGGACACCACGTCCCCCGCCGGGGTGGACAGGCGCACCGTCTCGCCTTGGGCGGACAGCCGGAAGTTGGTGTGCAGCTCGCCCGCGGGGTCCACGCGGTTCTTGCCCGAGGCGAACACCACCAGGTATTCCCCCGGCTGGAGCACTTTCGCGGGGAACACCCACTTGGCCCGCTTGATGTCGTCGTCGGTGAGCGCCCAGCCCTCGAGGCTGACCGGCTCGGACTTGGGATTGTAGATCTCGATCCAGTCCGGGAAGTCGCCGTCGGCGTCGGCCAATATCGACCGGCCCACGGGCATCAGCTCGCTGATCATCACCTCGTTCGGGTCGAAGCCCACGGCCTGGGCGCGCTCGGCCTTCTCGGTGTCGGACAGCTCGCCCAGCGGGCCGGCGGCGTACTCGCCGGTGTCCGGGTCCCGCCGGTACACGAAGCCCTTGCGCAGGGCGGGCACGTTCACCGCGGCGGCGCGCTGGCTGGGGTCGGCCAGCAGCAGCAGCTCCCCGTCCGGGGACAGCTTGAAGCCGGTGAAGATGGCGTCGCCGCCGTAGCCCTCGGGCACGTCGTCGCAGTAGACCACCAGCGTGTCCCCGGGGTCCAGCGTCCGGGACGGGAACACGTAGGCGTCCCGCAGGTCGCCGGTGTCCGTCAGCTTCCAGCCCGCCAGGTCCACGGCGGCGTCGCCGATGTTTTGAAGCTCCACCCAGTCGTAGTATTCGCCGTCCACGGCGAAGCAGACCTGGGGGTTCGAGGTCATCACCCGTTTTATCACCACGTCCAGCGACGCGGCGTCCGCGTCTGTCATCGGGAAGAGCCACGCCGCGCAGCCCGCCGCCAGCAGCAGCGCCGCCACGCCCAGCGCCCGCAGGCGCTCCCCGAGGGTCACCGGGGAGCCGGTGGGCCGCCAATTGCCATGCTTCGATCGCTTGCTCATTTGCTATCCTTTTTTACTGCTTAGAAATATATTTTCATTATATACCCCAATTGAGGCGACAATAAGGTACTTCGACGATATCTTTATAAAAAATGGATATTTTGGCCGATTTATGGCATGATTTGGCGAAAATCAAAACGCGCAACGTTCGATGCGTTGCGCGTTTTGAGAGCGTGGAGGGAAGGCTTAGGCCTTGCCGTCGCAGCCCAGCACGTCGACCAGCTTGTGCTCGACCATCTCCTTGATGGCGATGCGGGCGGGCTTGAGGTACTGGCGGGGATCGAAGTGATCCGGATGCTCGGTGAAGTGCTGCCGGATGCACGCGGTCATGGCCAGACGCAGGTCAGAGTCGATGTTGATCTTGCAGACCGCGCCGCGGGCCGCCTGACGCAGCTGCTCCTCGGGGATGCCGACGGCGTCGGGCATCTTGCCGCCGCAGCTGTTGATGATCTTCACGAACTCCTGCGGCACGGAAGAAGAGCCGTGGAGCACGATCGGGAAGCCGGGCAGGCGCTTGGAGACCTCCTCCAGGATGTCGAAGCGCAGCGGCGGGGGCACCAGGATGCCCTTCTCGTTGCGGGTGCACTGTTCGGCGGTGAACTTGTAGGCGCCGTGGGAGGTGCCGATGGCGATGGCCAGGGAGTCGCAGCCGGTCTCCTCGACGAAGTGCTGCACGTCCTCGGGGCGGGTGTAGGAGGAATCCTCGGCGGAAACCTTGACCTCGTCCTCGACGCCGGCCAGGGTGCCCAGCTCGGCCTCGACGACCACGCCGTGGTCATGCGCATACTCGACCACCTTGCGGGTCTCGCGGATGTTGTCCTCAAAGGACAGGCTGCTCTTGTCGATCATGACGGAGA
>JAFUWR010000385.1 GCA_017471125.1 Clostridia bacterium
CCGGCGGAGATGTTGCGGATGATGACCTCCAGCGGCACGATGGAGACCTTCTTCACCAGGGTCTCCCGGTCGCTCAGCTCCTTGACGAAGTGGGTGGGCACGCCCTGCTTCTCCAGCATCTGCATCAGCATATTGCTCATGCGGGTGTTGATGACGCCCTTGCCGGCGATGGTGCCCTTCTTCAAGCCGTTGAAGGCCGTGGCGTCGTCCTTGTAGGACACGATGTACAGGTTCTCGTCGGCGGTCGCGTAGACCTTCTTGGCCTTGCCCTCGTAGAGCTGGGTGAGCTTTTCCATGGTGCGTCTCCTCCGTGTATGATTATAGATTAGAGTATTCTTCCGCGATGCGAAGGTCCTTCTCCTCGACCTTCCGGGTCTGGGCGGCGCGGTAGTCCGCGAGACGGGACATCAGCGGCGCGTCCGACAGGGCGATGATCTGCGCGGCCAGCAGCGCGGCGTTGACCGCGCCGTCGATGGCGACGGTGGCCACCGGCATGCCCGAGGGCATCTGCACCGTGGACAGCAGCGCGTCCAGGCCGTCCAGCGTGGAGGACTTCATCGGCACGCCCACCACCGGCAGCAGCGTGTTCGCCGCCATCGCCCCGGCCAGGTGCGCGGCCTTGCCCGCCGCCGCGATGATGACCCCGAAGCCCTCGGCCTGGGCGGTCTTGGCGAACGCCGCCGCCGCGTCGGGGGTCCTGTGGGCGGAGAGTATCCGCACCGCGTAGGGGATGTCCAGTGCCTTCAGGGTGTCCATCGCGCCCTGCATGACCTTCAGGTCGCTGTCGCTGCCCATGATGATGGCTGCCTTCTTCATATCCGCGCCTCCCTACAAATGATGGTTAAAGTATATCGGGCGTATATTATATCGTCAATCGAATCCCGAATAATTAACCGTAAAAAATGCCGAACGTTCGGATATTTGCGTTGGTTCGGCAAAGTTTTATCTATTTTACCTGTGAACTTAATCTTTAGTTGAACATCAGAGTTTTTCAAATCGTATCCATCAACGATACGATCTTCACTATCTCTTTTAGTGAAAACATTAGTGATGCTACTGTTTGCGACTTGTAGATTTATCCGCATCATCTTCGACCATCGCAAATAACTCACTTAAAGATAGACCAAGGGCATCGGCAATACGCCAAAGTGTATCGACATTGGCGTTTTTATCTCCGCTTTCGATCATCGCCAGATGGCTACGTCCAATACCAGCCAAGCCGCTTAAAACATCTTGCGTAAGCTCCTTCTTCTGACGAAGAGCCTTGATAACTCTACCGGTTATCTTATTATCATAGCTCATATCCACTACCCTCTGAATTAAGTCTATACTTGATACAGAATAGAAATGTCTACGATAGTTGACAATTGGAATGATTTAATGTATAATTGTTTTGTCTACTAAAGTTGACGTTCTGCGTCGATGCCTATCAAGAATTGGGGGGTAACAGTATGAAGTTCAAGAACGGGTTAGCGATGCTGGTAGCTGTGGTGCTTTTCTGCATGGGGCTGAGTGCTTTTGCTGAGGGGGACAAGTTTGACCTTGATAACTTCGATTATAGAACTGTGGTTACCAAAGGCAGGGGCAAACTGGTCTTTCAATCATCACCTGGCGGCTCCTTTATGTATGATTTCAAGTTTTACAATGGCGATGAGATATTTGTGAATCTGAATTATCGCAAGAATGGCTATGCACTGGCCTTTAAGGGTGGTACATACGGCTATGTGGACGCAAGCTATATCGACTGGCGCATGCAACCTGATCCTGAGCCAGATCCCGAGCCTGATCGTTCATATGTCAGCAAGAAGGATCTTTCTAACTTTGATTGGCGAAGAGTTGACAGCAATGGACGTGGTTCGCTTGTATTCCAACAGGCCCCCTACGGTAAATCCATAAAAGGCCATAAGTTCTATGATGGCGACTGGATTTTTGTGAACGTAAACTATCGTGAAAAAGGCTACGGCTATGCCTACGAGGACGGCGAGTACGGCTACGTCGATGCCAGCTTTATCGACTGGTGAAGACGAGCTCGGCTTCGCTTCGGCACATCGATTTTTCAGAGGCATAGGTAGGTGGCTTGAAATGATACTGTATCCCCAGATCGTTCTATAAATGTAATAATCTTTTATCCCAGTGGACTTGAACGTGATAGAGCAAATATACAAGGAGGAGAGCACCGTGTTGACGAATTTGAGAAATCGCTTGCTTTCGTTGATTTCTGTATTCTTTCTGCTTACAGGGATACCGGCTATGGCTGAGAGCATCGAGCTTGATGTTATAGAAGAGCCGCCGGAGGAGATCGTGATCTATTTAGGGGAGGACGATGCTTCGGCAGAGGAAAAGGACTTGCTGGATGAAGGTAACACAGGAACGATGGAGACCGAGGACGACATCTCTATCGTTGATGCAAATGAAGACCTTGATGACATTGCGATCGAAGCGGATGTCGAAGAGGCGGCATATGCTCAATCTGCTAACCCGGCAGTTTTGTTCTACTGGAATGAAACTGTGACTTATAGTGTTACTCAAAAATTCAATCTGAAGAGTGGACCTTATGCGAACAGCGCCAACGTGGGCAGCGTGGCAAAGGGCAGCAGTTTGACATTTACGCGCTTGGTCGTCAATGGATACAACAATCTGTGGGGAATGACCCGCAGCAACCAATACGCTTACCTTGGGTTGAAAATCAAAAACGGGTCTTGGTCGACAGATGGGACCCAGTATTTCAAGAAGGTACAGAAGCCGGCAGCAAGCCAGTTTAAGTTCAGTGATATAGCGTATCCAAGCAGCTATACCATCAATCCGAACGGATATTATCTATCCAATGGCAGCATTTCTTCTATCTATCCTTTCAAAACGCTCAAGACCGAGATCAAGAGCGGAAGCGGTAAAGTAATATCTTCGTATACACGTAATATTTCTGGGACCGTCTATGCTGTCAAGAACCTGGATACGATGTCCGTAAGTGATAATGGGGTAAAGTTTTCTTGGATCAAAGACCCCGGAACGTACTACTGGAATCTGACTGCAACAGACCTCACAGGGTATAGTAGAACGTATTCGATGAAGTTTACTGCGAAAAACAACACATCCACGAGTACCGAAATAGTGCCCACCAGCGTATCTTTGAATACATCGAGCTTCAAATTACAAGTCGGGCAGACTTACAAGCTGACGGCTACTGTATATCCTGCGAACGCTGCAAACAAAACAGTGACTTGGTATACGGATAACACTAATGTCGCTACTGTTTCTGGCGGCGTTGTAACGGCAAAGGGAATAGGAACAGCGACGATCATGGCAAGAACCGTCAATACAAAGATCGCGACTGCTACGGTGACTGTATCTGCCGGTGTAGTAGAGCCTGTTTCCATAGCTGTCAATTCTTCTAAAATCAGTATGTATGAAGGCGGCTGGCTGCAATTAAATCCCACTGTTTATCCCACCAACGCGACCAATAAGACGATAACTTATAAAAGCAGTAAGACCTCCGTTGCGCGAGTCGATGCTTCCGGGAAAGTTACAGCCATAAAAAAAGGGAGCTGTACGATCACGGCCAGCACGTTTAACAAGAAAAGCGTTTCAGTGTATGTAACGGTTCTGGAAACCCCGAAACCGTCTAAGGTCACGTTGAATCGTACAGGCACTGTTTCGCTCAATCTGAATAATCGTTTACAACTGTATGCGCAAGTTTCGCCGATCGGCGTGACAAGCGTTCTGACTTGGACAACGTCGAATAAGAAGATCGCGACTGTTGATCCCTATGGGGTCGTCACTGCGGTAGGGGCGGGAAAGGCTACCATTACCGTCAAAACACAGAACGGCAAGAAAGCGACAGTCAAAGTTGAAGTGGTCGATCCAGAGATTGCAAAAGAGGTCCATATCGATCTCGCGGACAAAATTGTAAATGGATTAAGTGAATTGGCGGGAAACGGTTTGCGCGTGGGTCATACAATGACGATTTATGCGTACTGTGTACCGAGCACGGCAAAGATCGTTAAATACTGGTCCTCGAATACAAAAGTCGCGGTCGTAGACTCGAAAGGTACCATCACGGCATTGAAAAAGGGTACTGCAAAAATCTATGCGGCGAGCAAGAATGGCAAGAAGGATTATATCAAAATCAAGGTCATCAATTAATGATGTCGCTATTTTAGCCACGTTTTTCAGATCGATCTACAATTGAAGCGAGTTGCTTTTCACTGTCTGACAGGATGATTTCTTCCTGTCAGACGTTTTATCGTATTTCACAAAATAGGAAAGAGATACTTGACACAAAACAAATGTGATGCTATAAATGATACGGAGGGATGAAAAATGAAGTACTTTATCAACGCGATGGGGAAGGTCTGGCAGCTCGTCATCTTCGCGGTGTTCGGGCTGGCGCTGGTGTTCTTCCCGACCCATCTGGTGAAGGTCGTCTACCAGATCAAGGGCGGCGTGATGCTGCTGTTCGCGGCGCTGAACCTGTACGCCTGCTTCAAGAACCCGGACCACGCGCCGTTCGGCAAGACGCTGATCTACCTGGCGTCCGGCGTGGCGGTGATGCTCCAGAAGTCGGACACGCTGATCCCGCTGGGCATCGTGTGGGCGATGCTTATCCTGATGGAGTGCGCGGAGGAGATCGACGAGGCGCTCCACAGCCGGGAGATCCACCCGATCCCGCTGATCTGGGTGGCCATATCGGTGGTGCTGGCGGTGATGCTGCTGAGCGATCCCGCGGAGCACTTCGTGTTCCACATGCGCATACTGGGCCTGGAGATATTGGCCTATTGCGGGCTCAACTGGTGGAAGTCCCGCAACGCATGAAAAACGGCCGGAGGCATCGGACCTCCGGCCGTTTTGTGTCCCCGCATCAATAATTCTCCGCGTTGACCTCGAAATACGCCTGGGGATGGGCGCACACGGGACAGACCTCCGGGGCCTTGGTGCCCACGACGATGTGCCCGCAATTGCGGCACTCCCAGACCTTGACCTCGCTCTTCTCGAACACCTTCTGCGCCTCCACGTTGGAAAGCAGGGCGCGGTAGCGCTCCTCGTGGTGCTTCTCGATGGCGGCCACGCCGCGGAACTTGGCGGCCAGCGCCTTGAAGCCCTCTTCCTCGGCGGTCTTGGCGAAGCCCTCGTACATGTCCGTCCACTCGTAGTTCTCCCCGTCCGCCGCGGCGGCCAGGTTCTCGGCCGTGGTGCCGATGCCGTCCAGCTCCTTGAACCACAGCTTGGCGTGCTCCTTCTCGTTCTCGGCGGTCTTGAGGAACAGCGCCGCGATCTGCTCGAAGCCCTCCTTCTTGGCCTTGGAGGCGAAGTAGGTGTACTTGTTGCGCGCCTGGCTCTCGCCGGCGAACGCCGCCTGCAAATTCTTCTCGGTCTGGGTGCCGGCATACTTGTTGGCCATGATGATCTCCTCCTTGTCTAATTATACAAACATGTTCCGTTCCGCGTCGTATCTGAATCCCACGGACGACATGGTTTGTAAGATCGCCTGCTTGTCCTCGTCCATGTCCTCGCAGAGCGCGTCCAGCGAGGGGTAGAAGTCCCGCAGCTTGGTGTTCAGGACGCTGAACAGTATCATCGGGTCCTTAGGCAATCCCGCCATTTTCGCGCACCTCCCCGCACTTTTCCAGGAAATAGGCGATGACCTTGGAGCCGTCCACGGTGTCGTGCCGGGCGTGGGCGAAGCACATGCGCTCCGGGTGCCACTGGACGCCGAACACGGGCAGCGTCTCGTGCTTGACGGCCTCGGCCACGCCGTCGTCGGACCACTCCACGATCTCCAGCCCGTCGCCCAGCTGCCCGATGGCCTGGTGATGGGAGCTGTTGGTGCAGAAGCAGCAGCCGTACATCCGCTCCATCACCGAGCCCGGCACGGCGTGGGTGGTGTGCACCTTGTCGGCGGGCTGGGCCATTCGGCTGTGGCAGTCGGAGCAGGGCAGGTGCTGGATCAGCGTGCCGCCGAAGTACACGTTGATGAGCTGGTGCCCCCGGCAGATGCCCAGCACGGGCTTTTTCGCCTTGACGAACATATCCAGCATGCCCAATTGCAGGTCGTCCAATGCGCGGTCCACGTGCTCGCAGGCCAGATCGCGCTGGCCGTACAGCGTCGGGTCCGCGTCGCAGCCGCCGGGCAGCAGCAGCCCGTCGAAGCCGTCCGCGGGGCATACGGCCTCGCAGACCACGCCCTCCGCGCCCAGGTTTTTCAATGCGTCCAGGTAGTTTTCCGTGCTCAGTTCCGGATGCACCGGCACGGCGATCCTCAGCTTCTTCTTCATCACAGCGGTATCTCCACCACCTCAGCCATGCGGGAGAGGCATTGTTCGATCTGTTGGGAGATCTCCGCCACCATCCGGGCGGTGATCCCCGCGTTCTTTTCGTTCTCCAGGTTGCTGTAAAAGCTGGCCTTGACTTCCTCGGTCAGCCGCTCGATGCGGGACTCGAAGTGGGCCCGGGGTATCAGCCTGCGGACGGGCTTCAAGACGTCCATGTTCATCAGCATCTCTTGCAATTTATCCTTGCCCAGCAGGAGCAGCAGCAGCGAGCCGATGGCCCCCGCCACGATGCCCGAGATGCCGCCGGAGATCAGCGCCAGCCCCGAGCCGCCGCAGATGAGGCCCACGATGATGGAGATGATGCCGTTGATGAGCCACGTCAGCTCCTCCACGGCGAACACCTCCCGGGCGTCGATGCGGATGTCGATGTCGGACAGGGCGAAGTAGCTGTTCAGGCTCAATGCCCGATAGGGGATGCCGTGGCGCACGCAGATGGGCATGGTCTTTTCCTCCACGTCGTAGGCCACGGGCTTGAGCCACTCGGCGATGGGCGCGATCAGGAGCGCTTGGGCGTCGTCCGAGTGGAGCCACGCCTCGATCTCCTTCTGCATGGCCCCGTCGATGTCGGATAAGCGCCGGATGTCGCCGGAGCGCCAGCGCTCGAACACCGGCACCGCCACCTGCCGAAGCAGCGGCTCCACCAGCGCGTCCACCACCCGCCGGTACAGGTCGTCCACGCGCCCCTCCACGATGCGCTCCACGGTGGAGGAGTCGATCAGGTCGTCCACCTCACGGCGGAAGGCCCGCATCTCCGCGTCGATGCGCCCGCTGTGCGCCAGGCCCCGGGCCACGGAGAACTCCGGCTCCGCGCCGGTGATGACCACCGCCTCCGGGAACACCGACTGGCACCATTGGCGCACGACCTTCAATTTCGACACGCCGCCGGTCAAAAACAACAGCTCCGGCAGGCGCTCCCCGCCGATCTTCTGCCGCACGGCCTTGAGGCTCTCGATGAACGCCTGGCTGAACGACCGCCCGTCGAGCTGCTTCGCCCCGCGGTTCAATACCCGGTCGGCGATCTTCTCGTCGAGGCGCAGGGTGAGCTTCGCGCCCTTCCCGGCCAGGATGCGCACGGTCTTGGCGCAGTCGCGGTCCTTCCAATAGTCCTCGTCGGAGAAGTACTGCTCCTTGAGCCTGCGGGCCGCGAACTCGCAGTAGCTGCGCCAGGGCGGGCTCTGCTCCAGGGCGCGGCGTACCCTGTCGGCGTCCTCGGACAGGCGGATGGATTCCTCCAGCACCAGCTCGTCCATGATGCCGCCGCCCAGCCGCACCTCGCCGGCGGTCTGCAGCTCGACCTCCTTGCGGCCGAGGATGAAGGCGAAGTCCGTGGTGGAGGAGCCGATGTCCACCACCAGGACGGGCTTTTCCATGATGTCGTAGCCCACCTGGAAGTGCTTGGACTGGCAGGCGCTGATGAGCGCGGCCCGGGACTCCGACACGATCCGCGCCGGGGGATAGCCCACGTCCTCGAAGATGGCCCGGTAGCGCTCCCGGGCGGCGCTGTCCCACCCGGCCGGGCAGCCGATGTAGAACACGCTGTCGTCGTTCTTGACGACCTTCCCGTCGGCGTACAGCTCGCCCAGCACGCCCGCGGCGAAGCGCTTCACGTCCTTCTCGGACTGGGGGTCCGTCAAAAAGCCGCTCTTGAACCGTATGGCCCGCTTCACCGCGTGGGCGTCGTAGCAGGCGCTCTCGCCGATCAGCAGCTCGCCCGTGTCCAGCTGGGCGTAGGCCGTGATGAAGCTGCCCGCGTCCCGCACCGGCACGATCTCCGGCGTGCCCGCGTCCCCGGCCTTCAGGCGGGCGATGGCGCTCTCGGCGTCGCCCAGGTCGAATCCAAAGTATTGTTCCATCTTATACCTCTATCGCTATCTGGCGGCAAGGCCCTTTTTGACGATCCTGTCGCCCGCCACCAGCGCGGGCCGTATCGTCCCGGCGTTCGCCGCGGGCAGGAACTCGAACCAGCCGTCCCGGCCCGCCGCGTAGTCCGCCACGTCGATGCCCGCGCCGTGCAGGTAGAAACGCATGTTTTCCACCATCTCGCGGCTGTCGGCGTCGCTGCGGGCGTAGGCGGCCTCCAGCAAGGAGGCGAACAGGTCCGCCTGCCGCGGGTCGATGGCCGCGTTCCCCGTCTCGTTTGCGGGCGCGGCTTCCTTCTGCATGCGGGCGCGGCGGTTTGAAAGCGCGTCGTCTATCAGCAGCACGATGCCGCGCAGGTGGTGCCAGACCTTGTCCGGGTCGATCAAAAACTCCTCTTTCGCGGGGGCTGCGTCGGTCTTGGTCGCTTCGGGCTTGACGGACTGGACGCCCGCGAAGAACAGCGCGCCCATGCCCAGCCCCGCCGGGATGATGGCCTCGATCAGCGTGGCTATGCTCGTCAGCCGCCGCCCGGTGAACAGCAGGCCCAGCAGCGCGGACAGGATCAGCACCGCGCCCAGGGCCAGCAGGCCCATCGACAGGGGCCGCAGCTTGATGCGCTGGCCGTCGCCGCCCGTCGTGCGCTCCCAGCGGGTGACCTCGCTTACGGCGTCCATCAGCGGCAGGGCGCTCTTCAACGTTTTAAGCAATAATTGCGCCTCGTCGTCCCCGCCCGGGGCACGCTCCGCGTACCGAAGCGCCACGCGGTCCACGGCCTTCTCCAGCGTCGCCTGGGCCGCCTGGGGCGAGCGGTCCGCCCGCAGGCCCGCAAGGGTCATCTCCTTGTCCGCCTCCAATAAACTCAGCAGCGTCATATCCTCCATGAGCCTTCCTCCGTGAGCCGCGATTGTGTGGTAATAGTATAACACGATGGGGGTTAATAATCAAGTTACCATTGTCTGTGTTGCGTTCATATGTTATAATGAACGCAACGAATCAACAGGAGGTTACACATGGCAGATATAGCGAACATCTACCTGGCGGACGCGGGGCGCTACGGCGCGATGGCCTACAACCGCGTGGGCCGCAGCGGGCTCAGGTTCCCGGCGGTCTCCCTGGGCTTCTGGCACAACTTCGGCTCCAACGGCAGCTACGACACCATGCGCGCCCTGTGCCGCACGGCCTTCGACCACGGCATCACCCAGTTCGACCTGGCGAACAACTACGGCCCGGTCTACGGCAGCGCGGAGACCAACGCGGGCCGCATCCTGCGGGAGGACTTCAAGCGCTACCGGGACGAGCTGGTCGTCACGTCCAAGGCGGGCTACGACATGTGGGACGGTCCCTACGGCAACTGGGGCAGCCGGAAGTACCTGGTGGCCTCCTGCGACCAGAGCCTGAAGCGGCTGGGCCTGGACTACGTGGACATCTTCTACCACCACCGCATGGACCCCGAGACGCCCCTCGAGGAGACCATGGAGGCGCTGGACTTCATCGTCAGGAGCGGGCGCGCGCTGTACGCGGGCATCTCCAACTACGACAAGCCCGCCACCGAGAAGGCCATCAATATCGCGCGGGAGCTTCGCCTCCCCCTGATCGTCAACCAGCGGCGCTACTCCATCTTCGACCGGGGCATCGAGGACGACGGCGTCAAGGCCTACTGCCGGGAGGCGGGCATGGGCATCATCGCCTTTAGCCCCCTGGCCCAGGGCCTGCTCACAGACCGCTACCTGAACGGCATCCCCGCCGACAGCCGCATCGCAAAGGACGGCAGGTTCTTAAAGGAATCCAGCCTCACCCCCGAGCGCCTCGGACAGATACGCGCCCTGAACGACCTCGCCCGCGAGCGCGGCCAGACCCTGGCCGAGATGGCGCTTGCGTGGATATTGAAGGACGGCGATGTGTGCTCCGTGCTCATCGGCGCGTCCCGGCCGGAGCAGATATTGGACAATATAAAAGCCACCGAGAACTGCAAGTTCACGGCGGAGGAGCTGGAACGCATCGACCGCATCTGCGGGCGATGACATGAAACGGCGGCTGTCGCTCAAGACAGTCGCCGTTTTATCCTTGGGAGCCACCAATCCCTGCCGTATACGAGCGTCTCCGCCAGCAGCGACAGCGGCAGCGCGGCGAAGATGTCCACGAAGGAGTGCTGCTTGACGAAGGCGGTGGACAGGCAGATGGAGATGGCCAGCACGACCATGAACACCTTGAAGCCTTTGGAGGCGTCCCTGCTCCGCAGCCACACCGACATGATGCCCAGCGAGTAGGCCACGTGCAGCGACGGGCACACGCCGGTGGGCGTGTCCACCGAGTAGATGAAGGCCATCAGCATGCACAGCGGGTTGTCCCGGGGCATGACCGCCGGGCGCAGGTCCTGCCGGGAGGGGTAGATGACGTAGACCGCCATCGCCACCACCTGGGTGATGATGATGTACACCGACAGGCGGCGAAAGCTGTCCACGTCGTAGAGCATGAAGAACAACAGCGAGCCGATGATGAGCAAAAACCACAGGCAGTAGGGGATGGCGAACCACTCGCAGAAGGGGGTCACGTCGTCCAGCCAGCAGCGCATCGGGTGGCAGCGCTCGGGGGTGATCAGGTTCTCCGTCAACAGGTAGAGCACCATGTAGCCCACCCAGCCCAGCAGCAGGAGCAGGTGGGAAAACCGCGGGTCCGTCAGGCGGCTCAGGCGAAAGCCGGAATAGTCCACGCGGGTGAATCTCTTATCGTCCATATCGTATACCTTCCTTAAACCTATTCTATATTGCCTTTCGGCGCGGGTCAACGTCCCCTCTGTTGATTTTCCCGCCCATTCCCCGATTTTCGATGAAATTCACGCGCGGGCGGTTGTGCGCGGGGGCAAGTCATGGTATAATCGTCGTATAAATTGGATAGGTATGCGCTTTCGGAGGCTATGATATGTATCTCAAGATCAAGCGGGCTTTGGACTTCACGCTGTCGCTCGTCGCGCTGGTGGCGCTGTCGCCGGTGATGGGCATACTGGCGCTGATCGTCAAGCTGACCTCCCCGGGGCCGGTGCTGTTCACGCAGAAGCGCGTGGGCATCCACAAGCGATATTTCACCATCTACAAGTTCCGCACCATGCGCACCGACGCGCCGAAGGACAAGGCGACCCACCTTCTGAAAAATGCCAAGTCCTACATCACGCCGGTGGGACGGTTTTTGCGGAAGTCGTCGCTGGACGAGCTGCCCCAGCTCGTGAACATCATCCGGGGCGACATGGCCATCGTGGGGCCGCGCCCGGCGCTGTACAACCAATACGACCTCATCGCCGAGCGCGACAAGTACGGCGCGAACGACGTGCTGCCCGGGCTGACGGGGCTGGCGCAGGTGGATGGCCGGGACGAGCTGCCCATCAAGGAAAAGGCCAAGCGCGACGGCTACTACTGCCAGAACATCTCCTTTGCCCTGGACGTGAAGCTGATCGCGCGGACGTTCCTGTCGGTCATCCGCTTCAAGGGCGTGGTCGAGGGGGCGCGGGAGGACAAGAGATGAACCGAGCGTGGCTGACGGTGGACCTGGAGGAATGGTATCACCTGGATTACCTGGAGCGGGCGGCCTGCGAGGCCACCGGCGTCCGGGTGGTGCCCCAGATCTTCGACTTCCTGGATATGCTGGACGACGTGGGCGCGAAGGCCACGTTCTTCTGCGTGGGCGAGATCGCCCGGGAGAACGCGGACATCCTTCGGGAGATCGCCCGCCGGGGGCACGCCATCGGCTGCCACGGCTGGGACCACGTGCGGCTCAACAAGAAGGACCTCGTTCAATTCCGGGAGGAGACCCTTCGCGCCCGGGAGGCCGTGGAGGCCGCGTCGGGGGTCCGGGTCATAGGCTACCGCGGCTCCTGCTTCACGCTGGAGCGGGACAAGCTGGAGGTTTTGCGGGAGCTGGGGTTTGAATACGATTCCAGCAAGATACGCTTCGCCCAGCATCCGCTGTACCGTAACCTCGACCTGACGGGCTACGACCTCGTGGACGACCTGGTCTACCGGCAGGATGGGTTCACCGAGTACGAGATCCCCACCCTCGACATCGGCAAGTGGTCCGTGCCCATCTCCGGCGGCGGCTACCTGCGGCTGTTCCCGTTCTGGGCGCTGCGCATACTGCTGTCGCTGTACGCAAAGAAGCATCAGAACTTCACCATCTACGTCCACCCCTTCGAGCTGACGCCGATGAAGCTGCCCCTGCCCAAGACCTTGGATTGGAAGGCCCGCTTCCGCTGCCTGGTGGGGCGGCGGCGCAACCTTGCGAAATTGAAAAAGGTGATCCGCTGGCTTACGAAGCGCGGGGCGCGGTTCATCACCATGGAACAGGATCGGAAGGAGCGTGGTCTGTGATGGCCCATGCCATACTGCTCACCGGCGCGTCCGGCATGCTGGGCAGCCGCGCGGCGCGGGCGCTGTGCGACCGGGGCCACGTGGTCATCGGCGTGGACGCGAAGCCCGCGGCCTGCGACCACCCGTGGTACACCCACGTGACCCGCGACCTGACGGACCCCGAGGCCGTGGCGGCGCTGTTCGACGCCCATGCCGTGGACCGGGTGGTGCACCTGGCGGCGCTGGCCCACGTGACCGGCGAGACCGACCTGTCTTACAGCCGGTACTTCCGCATGAACGTGCTCATCAGCCAGCACGTGTTCGAGAACGCGGCGCGGCGGCGCATCCCGGTGTTCTTCTCAAGCACCGTGGACGTGTTCGGCATGCAGCGGGATGTCATCACCGAGGCCACGCCCCAGGCGCCCGTGGGCGGCTACGCCGCGACCAAGGCCGAGGCCGAGCGGCGGCTTCGGGCGATGATGGGGGACACGCCCTGCATGATCGCCCG
>JAFUWR010000386.1 GCA_017471125.1 Clostridia bacterium
CCACCTCGCCGCTCTGCTCCGCCACCAGCAGCAGGTTCGTGGGGTCGCCGATCAGCCGCCGCACGTTGGCCGCCACCTGCTCCTCGGAATAGTGATAGCCCAGCTCGCTGGTGCACAGCTCATAGATGGCCGCCGCGTCGGAGACCATGGCCCTGCGTATCGTTAAGTTCATATCGTGACCGCCCTTCAAGAGAATATTTACCTTCCCTTTGATTATAACATGCGCGGCGTCCGGTTTCAATAGAGCCGCGAAATTTTGTGTAAACGGCCGGGTTGGATAAAATGTAATCTATTGACCGTTGACTTTTAATATGTACATGCTATAATGATGCACATATAAATGGAGGAACATGCGTATGAGACATTTCTTCACGTCCGAATCCGTCACCGAGGGACATCCCGACAAGGTGTGCGACCAGATCTCCGACGCGGTGCTGGACGCCATACTGGCCCAGGACCCGGACGCCCACGTGGCCTGCGAGTGCTGCGCCACCACGGGCATGGTGCTGGTGATGGGGGAGATCACCACCTCGGCCTACGTGCCCATCGACCAGATCGTCCGCCGGAAGGTGGCGGAGATCGGCTACGACCGGGCGAAGTTCGGCTTCGACGGCTACTCCTGCGCGGTGCTGGTGTCGGTGGACGAGCAGTCGCCCGACATCGCCATGGGCGTGGTGCGCGAGGACGCCGACCAGGGCGCGGGCGACCAGGGCATGATGTTCGGCTACGCCTGCGACGAGACCCCGGAGTACATGCCCCTGGCCATCTCGCTGGCCCACAAGCTGGCCCGCAGGCTGGCGGAGGTGCGCAAGGACGGCACGTTGAGCTACCTGCGTCCCGACGGCAAGTGCCAGGTGACCATCGAGTACGACGACGACCGCGCCGTCCGCGTGGACGCGGTGGTGCTGTCCACCCAGCACGCGCCGGAGGTGGACCAGCAGACCATCTACGACGACATGCTCAAGCACGTCATCCGGCCCATCGTGCCCGCGAAGCTGCTGGACGACGACACCAAGTTCTTCGTCAACCCCACGGGCCGCTTCGTCATCGGCGGACCCCAGGGCGACTCCGGCCTGACGGGGCGCAAGATCATCGTGGACACCTACGGCGGCTACGCCCACCACGGCGGCGGCGCGTTCTCCGGCAAGGACCCCAGCAAGGTGGATCGCTCCGCGGCCTACGCCATGCGCCACGTAGCCAAGAACCTGGTGGCCGCGGGCCTGGCCCGCAAGTGCGAGGTGGGCGTGGCCTACGCCATCGGCGTGGCGAAGCCCGTGTCCGTGTTCGTGGACAGCTACGGCACCGGGGCCCTGCCCGACGACCGGCTGGCCGAGATCGTCAACGCGACCTTCGACCTGCGCCCCGCGGCCATCATCCGCGACCTGGACCTCAAGCGCCCCATCTACGCCCAGACCGCCGCCTACGGCCACTTTGGGCGGGACGACCTGGACCTGCCCTGGGAAAAGCTGGACAAGGTCGATGAATTGAAGAAGTACCTGTAAGACCGGATAATAAAACGCGCTCCCTCACGCGAGGCGAGCGCGTTTTGCCTTGTAGCCGAGCCGCAGCACCACCAATATCAGCCCCACCAGCGCCCCGGCCAGCGCGCCGCCGCTGTCGATGCAGACGTCGGTGACGGCGGGCCCGCGGGCGACGACGAACATCTGGTGCAGCTCGTCGGTGCAGGCGTAGAGCGTGGCCGCGATCCAGGCGACCAGCGCCATGAAGGTGGGCTTGCGGTGCTCGAGGATGTAGTGCAGGTAGATCACCAGCGTCAGCGCCAGCAGCGCGTACTCCGAGAAGTGCGCGGCCTTGCGGACGATCAGGTGGGCCGTGTCCATGATCCTGAGCCGGTCGGCCTCGGCCATGTCGCGGAAGCCGGGGACCAGGTGGGCCACCACCCATTCGGTGATCGCGCCGCTGAGGGCGGAGGATTCGGACCCGTCCTGGGATGAGAATATGAATATCAACACCGCCACGACGATGACCGCGGCGAGGGAGACCATGACCTTGACCTTGCGTTTCGACATGCGCCGCCTCCGGGTTTTTTCCTTATTATATCCGATACCCGGCATGATAACACATGCGCGTAAACATCGCGCGGGTTTTGTATGAAAAGTTCATGGCTTGCGGCGGCGTTCATAGAACCGGCGCAGGGCGTCCACGGCCTCCTGGTTGCGGTGGCTGCGCAGGTTGGGGAAGGCGTCCAGCAGGCGGCGATGGCCGAAGCCCCGGTCGTTCAGGGCCTGCTCCATGCGGGCGCGCACGTCCTCGAACCGGCGGCGCAGGGCCTCGGTGCGGGCGCTGGCATCGGCCTTCTGCCGCTCGAGCCACGCCTCCACCCGGCTCTGCTGCTCCTCGATGCGGGCCTGGGCCTCGGCGCGGCGGGTCTGCAACGCCGCCTCGCCCTCGCGCATCTTCTCCCGGGCGGTGAGGGTGGTGTCGGAGATGTTCTGGCCCAGCTCGTCGGACAGGGCGTGCAGGTCCTTTGCCGCCTCGGTCAGCCGGGTCAGCCGCGCGGACAGCTTCCGCACCGCCACCACCGTGGCGCACAGGTCCACCGCGAAGGTGACGCCGAACACCGCGTCCAGCGTGACGCACGCCCAGAAGGGCAGCAGCGCCACCCCGGCGAGGATGGTCGGGTGCACCCACCGGACCACGACCGTGCAGGCCACGCCCCATATGAGCGAAAAGACCAGGCACACGTAGCCGCCCAGGTTCAGCGGCTGATCGGAGTAGTCCCACCAGCGGGTGTGGAAGATCTGCTCCAGCGCCCAGCCCGTGACCAGCTCGATGGCGCTGGTCAGCACTACGCTGCCCAGGAAGAGCAGCGCCATGTTCTCCTGCACCGGCGCAAGGGCCAGCACCACGCCCACCACGCCGAAGCCGTAGATGGGGCAGATGGGGCCGTTCAGAAAGCCCCGGTTGATGAACCGCCCCTCCTTGCACGCCGCGTAGGCCACCTCGCAGCCCCAGCCCAGGCAGGCGTAGATGAAGAAGAGGAGGATGAGATGTTGAAGCTGCATGGAAATACCCTTCTATTGAAGAATTGCTCGCAATTCTTCAATTGATTCTTTGAACGCCCTCAGCGCGTCCCTTACGGCGTCGGGCCTGGTCAGGTCCACCCCGGCGAGCTTCAATTCCTCGATGGGGTAGTCGCTGCCGCCGGTGGCGAGGAAGCGCAGGTAGTCGGAGGCGTCGCCGGTCCTGAGGATGCGGTCGGCGATAGCGACGGCGGAGGAGAACCCGGTGGCGTACTGGTAGACGTAGAACGCGGAGTAGAAGTGGGGGATGCGGGCCCACTCCACGTCGCAGAAGTCGTTGATCACGCACCCGTCGTAGTACAGCGCGTTCAGCCGGTGGTAGAGCTGGTTCAGCCCCTCGGCGGTCAGCGGCGTGCCGGATTGATACATCGCGTGGGCCTCGCGCTCGAACTCCGCGAACAGCGTCTGCCGGAAGATGGTGGTGCGGAAGCCCTCAAGGAAGTGGTTCAGCAGCATGGCGCGGCGCTTGGGGTCCGTCTCCACGGACAGCAGGTACCGGGTCAGCAGCACCTCGTTGACCGTGGAGGCCACCTCCGCCACGAAGATGGCGTAGTCGTGGTTCGGATAGTCCTGGGCCCGGTCGGAGAAGAAGCTGTGCATGGAGTGGCCCAGCTCATGGGCCAGCGTGAAGGCGTCGTTGAGCTTGCCCGCGTAGTTGAGCAGCACGTAGGGGTGGACGCCGTAGACGCCCATGGAGTAGGCCCCGGTGTGCTTGCCCTGGTTCTCGTACACGTCGATCCAGCACTCGCTGAACGCCCGGTCCAGCAGGCCCTGGTACTCTTCGCCCAGCGGCCTGAGCGCCGCTTTGACCAATTCCTTGGCCTTGTCGAAGGGCATGTCGATCTCCACGTCGTCCACGATGGGCACATACAGGTCGTACAGGTTCAGCGCGTCCAGCCCCAGCCGCGCCCGGCGCAGCTCGATGTACTCCCGCATGGCGGGCAGCGCGTCGTGGACGGCGGCAATCAGGTCGTCGTACACCGCCACCGGCACGTTTCCCGAAAACAGCGCCGCGGCGCAGGCGCTCTCGTGGCCCCGGGCGTCGGCGTTGAAGCAGTCCAGCTTGACGCTGCCCGCGTAGGCGGCGGCCAGCGTGTTGATGTATTTATTATATTCCCCGAAATACGTCTCGAACGCCTCTTTACGCACGGCCTGGGAACGGCTCTCCCGGTACACGCCGAAGCTGGCGTGGGTCAGCGGGACCTCCGCGCCGGTCTCGTCGTGGACGGCGGGGAAGCGCATGTCCACCTCGCTCAGCATCTCGAACACGCTCTCCGGCGTCTGCGCCGCGTCGCCCAGCATGGCCATCAGCCGCTCGCCGTTGGCGTCGAGGGTGTGGGCGCGGCCTCGGGCCACGTTGCCGATGATGTGGCGGTAGGGCTTGAGCGTCTCGTCCGCGAGCCAATCGTTCA